>CAMCYE010000019.1 GCA_945883805.1 Victivallis vadensis
ATCCACCTCGCGGGTTGGAAAACCTCCCTCCTTAGCGAATCAAGTTTTGCAATCAGCTTAACGAGTTGAATGCCGCCAATCTCGTACTATTGTATTGTCTTATTCCGGCACTTCTCCGGTTGATGTGTGAAGATATGTGTGGAGGTGAAACTATGGCTACAAATCTTGAACTTGATGATCGCCTGATAAGGCAGGCTGTTAAACTTGGAAAACATAGGACGAAAAAGGCGGCGGTGACGCAGGCTCTGACCGACTATGTCTCTCATCTAAAGCAAGATGGGATACTAGACATGTTTGGCAAGGTGGATTTTGACCCCGCTTATGATTACAAACGGCAGAGGGCGAGAGCATGAGGGTGCTTGTTGATACAAGCGTCTGGTCTCTCGCTTTGCGTCGGGCTACTCCTGTTCAAAGTCCAGACATGTTGGAGTTGCGACGCCTGATAACTGCTCACTTGGTTGAGATCATCGGTCCAATCCGGCAGGAGGTGCTCTCAGGAATTCGGGACACGTTCCAGTTTGACCGGCTTGAGACGCAACTCGCCGCCTTTCCCGACCTACCCTTGCAGTCCGATGATCACGTCACGGCAGCTAAGTTCTTTAATCTGTGTCGTGCGAAGGGGATTCAAGGTTCGAACACAGATTTTCTGATTTGCGCCATAGCTGTAAGGCGCGATCTGTCCATCTACACAACTGACGGAGACTTTGTGCGCTTTGCCAAATGCATCCCAATCGTCCTGCACGAATTCAAAAAAACTGTTGCAAAAGGAACTTCTACATGAAAAAAATCATTCTCATGATTGCCGCATCACTTTTTACCGTAGCCATTTTAACTGCGGCCGATCAGCCGGTCCAGCCTAATCCTTTCGATAGATATGACAAGGATCTGAAGAAACTAGAAGAAAGGAAAGCAAAGTTGTCAACAGACGACAAGATAAAAAAAAGCGTAGCAAATGAAATAAAGAAAGTTCAAGATCAGAAGGACAAGGCGTTAAAAAAACTCACGGCCCCTTTTGAAAAGGAAAAAAGTTCCTTAAATGCAGACATTGAAAAGGCCAAGGCAAAAGACAAAAATGCAGATCTCACCGCGAAGCAGGCAAAACTTGACTATCAGGACAAGATGATCGAGTATTTCAAGGATCTTTCCTCGGGGAAAACAGCGGAGATGCCCAAAGAACCGGGTAAAACTACCGCCGATGAGGGCAAAACAGCAACTGCAACCGATAAAGCCCCGGACAAAAAAACTGCCGACACCAAGGAAAAGTAACTCGGTCCATGGTCGCACGCCACGGCGCGTAAACCTTCGGCGCTGCCATAGGCTTGTACGCCTCAGGAGTGCGCGTAAACATTCCTGCCCGGTGGGAGAATCGGAGAGCCGGCGAAACGGAGAATCGGAGAAAAATTGAATATCCAATATCCAGCACGGAATATCCAATGTCCAATTGTCACAGGGAAGGGAAAGAGACAAGAGGTTATCTCGAAAGCTTTTTGGACTTAGATTAAGAATATATAATTCCGTATGTTTTGTACTGCTTATTCGTCATATTCTTGTTTTTTTGCACGTTCTCCACAAAATCGATTGTTAAGTTTTTGCGGAGCAATTAAGTTGAGGAAATAAAATTGGTTGCGGCGATAGCTGCTCCAGGTATTTGAGAACCAATATTCAATGATCAACAAGCTCCTTTCTTTTTTCGAAGTGCGGGAACGCAACAGCATGCTTTCGGTTGAAATCGTGGCGGGTATCACGACTTTCATGACGATGTCCTATATCATCTTCCTCCAGCCAAACATACTGGCGGGACTCATGCCCGGAGCGCAGCCGACAGGAATGGACAAGGGTGCGCTGCTTGTGACCACCTGCATGGCGGCCGCATTCGGTTCGATCCTCATGGGGGTCTTGGCCAACTACCCCATCGCGCTGGCTCCAGGAATGGGTGAAAATTTTTTCTTCGTGTCACTGGTCGCAATATGCGCTTCACCCGCAATCGGGCTCAAAGGGTCAGAAGCCTGGCAGACTGCACTCGCCGCAGTATTCATTTCCGGAATAATATTCCTGTTAATAACGCTTTTGAGAATCCGGAAAATGATAATGAACATAATAAGCCCCAGCCTCCAGTACGCCATAGCCGGCGGCATAGGAATGTTCATAGCCCTTATCGGATTCAGAAACAGCGGACTCATCGTAGCAAGCGATGCGGGACTTTTCATGACAAACAACTTCCACAGCAAAACCCTTCTCATTTTCGCGGTCGGCTTCCTCGCCACTGCGGCGATGCAGGCGCTCAGGATCAAAGGCGCCATTCTCTGGGGCATTCTTATCGGAGCGTCAATCGCGATTGCAACAGGTCAAATACATTTCCCCTCATCTCCCGTCAGCGCCCCTCCCGACATTTCCAGTGTTTTCATGAAGATGGATTTCCCGAACCTCATGTCCCATCTTCCCGCACTCATCCCGTTTATCCTGATTTTTACGGTAATGGTTGTTTTTGACACAATCGGAACTCTTGTCGGAGTTGGAACCCAGGCCGGACTGATGAAAAACAACCAGCTGCCAAAATGCGAACGCGCATTTGCCGCAGATGCCTGCGGGACAGTATTTGGCGCACTCTGCGGACACAGCACTGTGACAAGCTATATTGAAAGCGCGGCAGGTGTCGAACATGGCGGCAGAACCGGACTTACCGCAATCGTGGCAGGGATCTGTTTTCTTGTGGCGATTTTCTTCTCTCCGTTCATAGGCATGATCGCCGATTATCCCCCTCCTTTCAATCCAATTACAGCCCCGGCCCTTGTCCTTGTAGGGGCAATGATGCTGAAAAACATTTCAAAAATATCATGGGACGACTATACCGAATCAATCCCGGCATTCCTCGTCCTGATCGGCATACCTTTCTGCTCAAATATCGGCGACGGGCTTGCCTTCGGCCTGATAAGTTATCCTGTCATAAAACTTTTGACTGGAAAACGCCGGGAACTCTCCTGGCTTACCTACTTCATCGGTGCTATACTAGTCATGTACCTCCTGTTTTTGAGAACAGCGTGAGGGGAAGTTCTAGAGTTCTAGAGTTCGGAAGTGCGGGAGTTCTGCTTAAAACTTAAAACTGAATTCCGACCGCCGACCTGGCTTCGTTAAGAAACTTCCGTCTTCGCAGGGAAGCTGCGACGTGACAAGACGCCAAGGCAGGCCGACGACCGACGACCGACGACCGACGACCGACGACCGACGACCGATGACCGACGACCGACGACCGACGACCGACGACCGACGACCGACGACCGATGACCGACGACCGACGACCGACGACCGATGACCGACGACCGACGACTAACGACTAACAACGGTGGACAGTGCCATATAAGTTTTTTATCATATTCTCAATTTCTGCGATTCTCGCATTTTCCTGTATGGAAAGTCAAGCCCGCGTATATAGCGGACTGGAGGTTTTCCTTTCAAAATACATATACCTTGTGGAGGGAAAGAGGGTCGGACTGGTCACAAACCAGACCGGAGTCAACGCCGACAAGGTCTCCACCGTTAATCTTCTATATAAAAATCCCAAGATCCGCCTTGTAGCCCTGTTCGCACCTGAACACGGAATAAGGGGCAATGTGAAAGCCGGTGAAACTGTACCAGGGGGGAAAGACCCTCTAACCGGCCTTCCAATCCATACCCTCTACGGCGCAAACGGGCACAGGCCGACAAGGGAGGCGCTTGCCACAATCGACGTATTGGTCTACGACATTCAGGATGTCGGAAGTCGCACATACACCTATATATGGCATCTCGCAGAATGCATGACTGCGGCGGCCCAGAACGGAAAAACCGTCATAGTTCTCGACAGACCGAATCCGCTGGGGGCCTCCACGGTGGACGGTCCTGTCGTAGATCCCGAGCTTCTTTCCTTTATCGGGCTGTATCCCGTACCCAGGGTCTACGGAATGACAGTAGGAGAACTTGCACTCTATCTCAACACGGAGGAAAAAATAAAATGCAACCTCTTTGTCGTCCCGATGATGAACTACCGCAGAGGTCTTGTATGGTCGCAGACGGGCCTTCCATGGATTCCTCCGTCGCCCAATATTCCAACTCCCGAATCCGCCTACTCCTATGCGGCAACCGGAACTCTCGGTGAAACCGGAGGTATCAACATCGGCATAGGAACCCTTCCGTTCCAGCTGGTTGCAGCCCCTTGGATTAATGCGAACTCCTCATGCACGGCCCTTAACAGCCTGCGCCTGCCCGGCGTGATGTTCGTGCCGCTGAAATACCGGACGGTGAAAGGAAATGAGGCCAGCGACTATGCGATCAAGATTGTTGTGACAAACCCGGCCATATTCAGGCCTGCGACAACTGAAATAGCAATACTCTGCCACCTGAAAAAAACATATCCCCAGCGCTTCAGCTGGATGCCGGACGGAAAAAAAGAGAGGCTTCTGAAGTTCGACAAGGCGATGGGCACCTCATTGGTCCGCAAGGCGATTGATGCCGGATGGGATTACAGGACGATCATGCAGACCTGCGACAAAAATGTAGCCGCCCAGAACTTCATGATGAAACGCGGAAAATATCTGATTTACAAATAATTACCTACCCCAACTCTGCGGCGGAACTGGCAATCTACCCCGATAGGCTGATTTTATTGATTCTGGCGCTATGGCAAAAGTCCAGGAAGCTAATCAGATCAGAGTGTTTTGATTTGAGATCACACTTGACCATGATCAGAGTCTGGGGATCGTGTGAAACAGTTTCCCGGAGGATTTCCTTGAGTTTGCTGAAGTCGTACGGTTGTCCGTTTAAAAGGAAGTTGCCTTCCACGACAGTTCCATTCCGGATTTCAACACAAAGAATAGTTGAAGGTATATTCCTGCTTGATGACTTGCCGTTCTGGGTGGGGAAAGTTACTCCGAAAAGCGTGTTTTCGACAATCGGCTTCTGCGTGAAAATAAAATAAATCAGCAGCAGAAAGACGATGTCAATCATCGCCGCCAACGGCATCTCCGCTTCCATGAATATCCGGCGTTTTCTTCTGCGCATCTAGTTTTTGATCTCCGCGTTAAATTTGACCTCACAAAGTCCGGCCAGGCGAATTGCCTCTATTACCTTTTGAACATGTTCATGCGTCACATCCCGGTCAGCCCTGATTATCACTGTAGGCTGAGAACCCCAATGCCTAACCTCCTGCCGTAATTTCGGAAGAAGAAGCTCTGACGTAACCGGATTGCCGTCAATAGCGGTTTCTCCGTCGGAACGGATGCTGACGGTAATGCTTTCCGGCAACTTCCTCTTCTGCTGGGAACCGTTGGGAGCCGCAGACAGGTTGATCCGGTCATCCTGCAAATCCTGATCGATTTCGGCGGTGACGACAAAAAAGATAATCAGCAGGAAAACAATGTCTATCATTGAGGCCATCGGCATGCCAACGCTTGGCGATATGGATTTCCTTTTTGGCCTTTTCATGGTCGGCTCATTCCTCTATTTCCGCATTACGGATGATTTTTATTGTATCATCGCTGACATCTACCAGGTTGATTATTATTTTACTGGCATGATTCCGCAGCAGCGTAAATGCCAGAATCGCCGGAATGGAAATGAACAGCCCGACCTCAGTGGTATACAGTGCCTGGGAGATGGCTACCGCCAACAGTTTCGCCTTTTCCGCCCCGCTTGATGTTCCAAGCACATAAAACGCATCCACCATTCCTGTTACTGTTCCCAGCAACCCCAGCATAGGTGCAATTGCGCCGCAGAGGTTGAGATAATTAATACGCTGCATTAGTTTTTCCTCTTCCAACTCAATGCCGTTAAGCACTGTATCAGATACAGACTCATACCCATGAGCAGTATTTGATAATCCGGCATAAAGGACTCTCCCTAGTGGAGAAGACGATTTTTTGCATGAATTCAGAGCCTCCTCCAGATTTCCATTTTGCAAGTGAGCCTGAACCTCCGGTGTCAAATTATGTGGAATAATTTTGCTCTTGCGGACTGTAAGCAACCCGTCCGCAGTAAAACATATTGCGGCGGCGGAAGACATGAAAATCATGATCCAAAGGATTATCCCCAACGTTCCGCTCCCTTTGACAACATCCATAAACGTGTCTTTGGGAACAGGAGTATTGGTAACTGCCGCAGTATGTTCGTTTTCAGCTAAAGTTTTCTGCTCTACCGATATGCTGTTCAGAACATCTTCTTCATTTTGCGCCCAAAGAGGTGAGGAATTGCATAGAATTAATGCTGCAGCAAGGGTTAAAACCATTTTTCTTTTCATAGATGCTCTCCGTTTATATGTTTATTTTAACTGTTCCAGTTCCTTCAAAAACCTTCCATCGGGATACCTCTCAAGGTATTTATCCTTGAGCATGGCAAAATCATGTGTCCGTTTAAGTTTTCCGGCACACAACGCCGCCTTGAAAATGGCATACTCCCTCCATGTATCCGGGGTTGAGGTAGAATCGAGAATTTTAAGCACCATATATGGTTTCTGAAAATCCCCTTCCTCAATATAAGTGTCTGCCAGCATACATTGAACCCTTGCGTATTCATTTTGCCGATTTTCCTGCAAGGCCGCAACAGCCGCCTCTGACAGATCCTGCCGCGCCATTTTGGTATTTTTCAGTGCCAGACAGATTCTGGCGCGCAATATTTTCGCATCATAGTAAGATGGCATCTCCTGTCCACTCAACAGTTGATCCAGATACGTCAGCGACTGCCGATAATCACCGGCAACAAATGCGGCATTCGCGGTATTGAACAGGATTCCCTTGCAGACAGCCGAATTTTTCCTGATTTCTTTCAATTGCGGATCGGAATTAATCTCGGGAGAGTTTATGAGCTCAAGCAAACGTTGTCCTGCGGCAAATGCGGAGCCGGCCAAATCTGCGGATGATGCTTCTGTTTGGGACAGATGTTCGTTTATCCAAAACAGCTGACTTACTTTTGCGGAATTTTTGCCTGTCAGAAGTTCCTGGAAATATTTGACGCTCCTACCGTAATCTTCTGATTCATATAACATTTTACCCAGCTCAAATCTGGCATTGACGGCTTCACTGCTCGCAGGATAATTGCCGACCAGCTGTTCAAACGCCCCAGCCGATTTGTCCGTTTCCTTAAGCCGACAGTACAATAAACTCAATTTTAAATATATTTCCGGCAGTTTGTCGTCGCCGGGATATTCCAACCGGTAAATATCGTACTGTTTTACCGCTTCGGAATATAGCCCCGCATTTTCTTGAACGGCAGCCAGAAGCAACCGTGATTTCCGTTTAATGTCATCTTCGACAGGTTCGGACAATATCCCTGTCAGGATTTCCCCTGCGGCTGTACTGTTTTCCGGATTGCCGGTATTGAAAAGGCAGGATGAGGCCAAATAACGTGCTGAACGCTGCTTGTTGAAATCCTCTTTTTCCAGTTCGGCAAATTGCTGAAAATGTCTGGCGGCATCCTGGTATTTCTTCTCCCGCAACAAAATACCGGCAATAAAATAATGAGTGTTCTTGACAGCGGCGGAGTCCTTGCAGCGGAGAATAATTTTATCGCACAGCGGTAAAGACTTATTCTTATCTTTGGCTGAGGCGTAATATTCCTGCGCCGCAAAAAGCGCCAGTGATCCCGCATTTGGATTCAGCGGGGCTACATCTGGAAACATGGAATAAATTTTCAATGCAGTATCTTTTTTGTCTTTCTCCCATAAAATTCGTCCGCAAACCGCCATTGCCTCACTCGTCTGCGAAGCATCTTTATATTCAAGCGCCATCTGTTCAATGACTGAAAGACATTGTTCGTCTTGTCCCAGATGCGCGTACGCCAACGCCATTTTCAACAATGTTCCGGCCAGCCTCCTGTCATCCTGTTTCTCGGTCGCCAATGCCTGCAACAGTGGAATGGCCTCCGCATACTTTTTCTTTTCCAGCATCCGGTTGATGTCTGCCGGCGTGAGGTCGTCGATACTGTTACTCTGACGCGGAATGACAATCCCGGGCAATGGAATTTCCGCATCGATCTGCCTCTCCAGACTGCTCTTGCAGACCAGCAGTTCCGCTCCGGGTTTAAATTTTTGCGGATGTTCCGGATATTCCCTGAGAATCCGATAAAACTGCTTTAGAGCTTTGGCATTGAATGCCACTGCCATTTCGATGTCTTCTCCATTACGTTCCGCCTGTGTCTGATAAATTTTTCCCAGTTCATAAAGTGCATAAGGGACAGGTGAAAGTTCCGTTTTATTGTCGTGCCGCGCCTGTTCATCATAGAGACGAAATGCCGTGGCGTTGCTCTTAAGTTCCAATTCCGCCTGGGAAAAATTTCCCTGAAGCCGCAATACCCGGGCAAGCTGAATGCAGACAAACAGTCGTTCCCCTCCAAGGCTTTTCCAGCGTAAATCTTCCAATTGCCGGTGCAGTTGGATAGCGACATCATCAGTTTTACCGATATCTTTGCCTCCTTGTTCCAGTGAGTCAAGCTGTTTGGTTAATTCAGACAGAGACAAATCCGGCTCGGCAACCAATCTGTTCGGCATAATCCAGAGAATTAATGCCATTACTGCGCATACTGTAAATTTCATGCAGGTCATTATGTTTAATTTCCAAATGTTCTGAGCCAATTTCAAAATGCCGAAGGTAGGGCGCGTTCTCCGCAACGCGCCGCCTCGAAACGGACGGCTCGAAGAGCCGTCCCTACCTTAAATTCGGCAGTTTTGAAATTACCTCGTTCTGAGTAATACAGGCTTTCTTGCCTGTAATTTCTTCGTCTGTCTTTTTCTCTTTATGATACTATCCGTCATATTCTTGTTTTTTTGCATGTTTTTTCACAAAATCAATTGTTAAATTTTTGCGCAGCAAAAAGTTAACAATTATCTTTTTCGTGCTTTGCCCCGTCGAATGACTGGGGTGATTAGTGTCTGCCTTAGACAGATAAATGTTTCGTGGTTTATCTTTTTCTGCCTGTCCGCCATAGCCCTGGTCGCCTTTGGCACTGCCGTAGGCAGATAAACTTCTCAGCGACGGCGGATGCTCCGTGGTTATAAAATTGGTTGCGGCTTTACTGCTCCAGGATAGAATTAGTGCTTGGAACTGTCTTTGAGTTTGTTCTTTCCCTTTGACAATTTCGAACTTGACGTTGTCGTTAATTTTGATGAGGAGTTTTCAGGCGGCTTGACGGGTTCAAGTTTCACCGGCAATTTTGCGACTTGAGGGGCTGCCAGCGGCAAGCTCGGATCAAGCGGATCCGGCGGCGGACTGCTGATAATATTCACTGAAGGACTTCTGGGAGAAAGCTGGTTATTGGCATCGCAGGCGCAAACGGTATAGGAATAGTTGATGTCATATGCTTCGATTTTTATGTTCGCCAGAGACGGTGTCTCCGTAGTTCCTACTTCCACTCCGTCGCGATAGATTTTAAATCCCTTCAACTGATAATCATCGGACGGGTTCGCCCAGTCCCAACTGAGCGTAAATTCTTTGTCAACAATGTTGGACTGGAGATTATACGGAGCTTGCGGACGCGCAATCACAAACACCACTTCCTCCGGAGAATTCGGCGACAGTTTCTTGCTGACCGGCGCATTGCCCTGGTTGAAAACCGTCTTTTTACTGTAGTCATCCGCTCCTATGCGAACCGTATAACGCAATGGGTTGCCCCTAAGAACCGGAACAGTTGCGGTTATATCGTAATCATGTCCGATGTAAATCGGAACAGTTGCATCCGAAATAGTCAGATTGAGCACTCTCTCATCGCAGTTTTCCCCGGTGATTTCATTTAATGTGGAATTTAGCACGGTAACTGTTCCAGCGATGGGGTTTCCTGCCGGGTTTAATACACCAACTTTAAGCTTGCCCAGTTTCCACCCGTTAAAACGTTCCACGCGGTATGCGGATAAGTTGCCCCCACCGGCCTCCTGTGCCTTTTTAATCATACCAAGAGCCAGATCAAAAAACTTCTGGCTGTAATTGTCATATTGAAGAAATTTGGGAAAACATTGAAAATGCCTCTGGGCGATAAGCAGTCGGACATTGGCGCTGTTTTCATCCTTTGCGTTCGGAAAAAACTTGTAATAGCGCTCCATGGTTTCCCCGTACTGTTTTAACGCCGCCAACATTTCATCCCTACTGGATTTGAGATTGATATGCGAAAAGTTGATATAGGCGATACGCACCAGGGTGTTAAATACCACATTTTCGACATTCGAGAGATATCCCAGGGATTTTTCATACAGTGCCAAAGCCGCCTCTTTTTTCCCTGCCTGCCAATGCTGTTCCGCCAGTTCGGTCAGCTTGCTTTGAATATACAGGTCCAGAAACGAATTCCCTTTGAAATACTGCTTCATGATGTCATCAAGTGTTTCCTTGGGGTTGTCATCAGCTGGTTCCGGACTGCGGATGATTTCCATTTCGCGGTCAATCATCTTTTTTACCAGTTGGGGATCAATGGAAACAAAGTCGGGATTAATCACATTTAGCGCCTTTAGCGAATTCCGCACAAATTCCAGCAGATTGTCGGCGGTGATATCGCCGGGATTGAGCCTGTCCACCACCATTTGCACTATGGACGCATCCTGACCGGACATCTTTTTCAACGTCTGAACATTAAGAACCTTGCTGCATGGGGATTCACCATCGGCGTTAACCGCAGAGATCTTGTAGGAATAGGAGATGCCTGGCATCAATCCGGAATCGGCATATTCAGTCGTATTGACTGTTGCTACTGCCTTATCGTTGCGATAAACCTTGTATGAAACGGCACCATCCATCGAATGCCACCTGACCACGACTTTCGTAAAACCGGTCATATCAGCGACCGGTTTTACGGGCGCAGGCAGCGTTGCCGCCATAGTGGGAATCGCTCCCAGAAACAACACAATTGCAAACATTATATGCGTCACACATTCCCGCATCATTCGTATTAAATCCCAATTTTATATCTCACTCTTTCTGTATCTCTCGTGTATTCTTTATTACAGCGTCGAGTATCCGTTTTTTTGTCTTTTCATCGACGGCATAATCGCTAAGACTCTTTTTCAACTCTTCAATATTATACGGTGAATGAGAATATACTTGGATAATGTAGTTTTCTGAACGCTTAGGAAACGTCTTCAACCAAAGGCGCAACTTATACTGCTCAGCGTGTTTTTGTATCTTTTTTTTGTTTTCCTTGATGTCCGACTCGTACTTAGTGCGAAGGGCATCATCCTTAATATTCTTCGGAGACATTCCCGACCCACCGGAAACGCCTAGCGGTAAAGGGACATGGACGGATAGGCTTTCGTTATCCCAGTTTGGATCAAGAGCATCTATCAATCGCTTCCAGGCATGAAGACGTACCTTAACATCTTTTTCCCTGCATTCTGCGAAATCCTCATCTTTCGGTGCATTGGGGCCTATTGTCAATGTCATTACATGACCTGTTAGCTCAAGTTCCAAGGTAAGCGGAATCGCATCTGGGTTCTCAAGAGCGGAGAGAGCGTATTTCCTAGCGAGTTCATATTGTTGCCGATCGCCCTTAAATCTTCCCGAACCAAGCGGTCCACAGGCAACCAACATCAAGCATGCATAGTATTCCTTGTTCCGTTGACTCCACGTGTTCTGGATCTCATCTATAAACTTCTCGTATTTACTAAGGTCATTTGTTGGTCCAGAAGTGAAAGATTCTTCCATAGCTTTCACACGAATAAGTTCTTGATTGTACTCTTGTGCCTCCCTTCCTGAGGGATCAGGATCTCCGCCAATCGCTATGCTCTGGTTCAATGAGAGACACAAAATCATCACAACGGCAGTTACAGTTTGCTTGCCTAGCATTTTAACCTTCTTTCATTCATATTTTGTTGGTTATAATAGTCCTATTCTACCCTCTTGTGCTCCATCTGACAAGAGTTCAAGATTTTTTAGAATGACGACGATTCATCGTTAACATCAGCCCAACCCGCCTGTCCGTCTTTGTCCACTCTCGTGAAGCCTGTGTCGTAAATTGTTATGGTGTGGGGTTGGTTGTTGCCAAAAGTGTATCGAAATGTCGTGCCAACGATGTACTGCGTCGGAATGTTCCACGTGAATGTTCCTCCGGGAAACCAAGGATTTCTCGATTCCCAAGCTTGATCCGGCAAAGAAACTCTGCATCCATTTGTAATATCCCCTCCGAGAATTTCCCCAAATTCGTTTTCCTCGTGATCACCCCTAGAAACAAAAATTCCCGTTGTGTTTTCTGCAGCGCAACTACCCTCCCCAAAAGATAAATAGGTGAATGAAACATCTTTTGGATCAAGCCAATAGTAAAGAGCAATTCCTGCGCTTGCAGTGTACTTTGTATGAAAAACATTGATGTTCACTCGCGTCATGCGGGTTCCAGAAGGGGCGACAACAGTCATGCTATAGGATTTGTAAATACCCGAAGACAGGTTCGTTAGGCGAAGTGTAACGGCTCCCGCAGTCACTTGCGCATCGTAATCCGCAGTCCCATCATCATTCTCCGCATTGGAAACCGCCCCAACACCGCTGGACTTCATCCATCTCAAGCCGCCGGCTTGAGATGCCGTTATACCTTCTGGGATTGTAGTGAAATCAAGTACCACCTGCTCATAAAGTCCATATTTAGTTTTACTTCTTTGGTCAAAGTCATCAACTGGAGTCAACGTACCTTCAAAGTCAAAAACGATCACATTGGCCGTAACTGTATTCCCGCATTCCGCAGTAACTGTCTTGTAATCCGTAGAATTTATAGATGTCGTGTTAAACGTCACTGATGTCGTCTCGCCTGTCCCGCTTGCCTCCCCGCCCCAGACAGGCTTCCCGCTCGGCCACGTAACTACGGCAGGAGATTTGATCGCCTTAAAATTAACGTCCGCTCCTTTAGCTACTATAAGTGGATTAGGAACATCCGCATAATCACCACTGCCTATTTTGTACTGTATTTTTTCTACCTCGATTACCGCAATTTTTGTTGTTTTCGAGCTTGTGCCGCAAGTACATGTTAAAGTAGTTGTTCCCGCTGTTGTTTTACTTACTGTCCGTTGTAATTTTCCAGTACCAGTACCTTCTGGACTTGTTAATGTCCACTCTCCAGCGCACCCTGCCGGCAAATTGGGTTCGGAAATATTGGGATTTGGCGTTGCCGTCACCGTCACTACACCTGTGGCTGCTTTCGAAACCACAAATGTTTTAGTATCATTGTTATTATCACCATCATCAGATTCAGTTCCTTCATTGGGCAGTAAAGACGCCACCCCCACCACCGTTAAATATGAGGTTCTCATATCCCCGTCATCTGGATGCGGTGATGCCTTCACAATATATTCTCCCGACGCTAAAGGGGTTGGCAATCCGTGTTGCCAGGTTGTCTGGACGTTATCCAGACATTTCCAATACGGATTGTCCACGTAGTGCCATATGCAAGCTACATCCAACCATTTAAGGGCGAAACTGCCGTTACTGCCAAGGGGAACTATTGCTTGGTAAGGATCCAGAAGCAAAGTGGATGTAGACCAGTCGGCGGTAACTCTATAAGTGTACGTTGCCGATCCTGAACCTGGACCAATAGGCCGGATGGCACCTGATAATGTTGCTGAAAACATTTGTGCAGTATCCCATCCGGCTTTCCTGGTTCCGGCAGCGCTAACGGAACGGGCCGGATACGTAGATGTCGGCGGAGGAAAAGGTGAAAGCACCCAGTTGCCGCCGCTATTGCCGCTGAGGGATGCTGAAATAATTTCCCAGTTATCCAGGGCGTGGGCACCAAATCCGTAATTTTCCCCGTAGCCGGCCATCCATATGCTGGCTGTTTCATTCTCAACAATACCTGTCCCCAATACCGTCAATGTTGTCTGACACAAGAAGCCGTAAAAGACAATCGTCATCAGCCATAATCTAAAAATTGCCGTGGTTCTCATACTTTTTCCCCTTCTCCCTCTACTTGGTTTTATATGCCTTTTTTTCTCATTTTTATTCTCTTCCTGAGACACTGCATGGTGATTCCCCGTCGGCGTTAACCGCAGAGATCTTGTAGGAATAGGCGATGTCCGGTATCAATCCGGAATCGGCATATTCGGTCGTATTGACCGTGGCTATTGCCTTATCATTGCGATAAACCTTGTAGGAGACAGCGCCATTCATCGGTTGCCACTTGATCACAACTTTAGTAAATCCTGCCATCGCTGCATCGAGTTTCACGGGCGCAGGAAGCGTTGCCGCCATAACGGGAATCGCCCCCAACAGTAACAAAATCACACATCTTAGAGGATACATAATTTACTTCCCCCGTCGTATTATCCGTCTTATAATAGTCCGATATGGAAAAGCAAAGGAGGGCGGGTTTTCCAACCAGTCAGGCGGACTAGAAAGTCCGCCCTCCGTTATTTTGAAACTCAATTCTAATATTGCATCATTCAATCGGAGCGTTCAGATCCATCACATAACCGCAGACTTTGTCTTATGGAGGAAGCGGATTCCTGGTTTTCAATAGTTTGAATTGCCTCGGTCAATACAAGCACAAGCATCATTCTACTTTATACAAGCCCTTATTCATGTCTAACCAATCGGGCTGGGTCGGAATTCCAAATAATGCACGCCCTTTCGCAGCCTTAAATAGCAACAACGAAACACCTTTCTCTGTCATGAAACAGATTATGTCATCCTGCCAACCTTTTAAAAGTTGAATATTCGTGCGTTTTTGGTTGTTTGCAAAAATCATTCCATGATAATATACTGGATCCTTGAGCAAATCAGGAATAACATTACTATCAATGTTGATCCATTGATTGAAAAAATTTTCCAGATATTCTTTTTTTATTCCTTTTTCAATATCAAAATCATCAGGTTTAAAAGTAAGCAATAAAACAGAATAATTTTCCAGTATCATTATCTGCGAACTGTCCAGCTTGGTCTGATAAAACAGTAAACTTGCATCATATTTTTCTTTTCGCAAATAATATTTAGAGGGAGGCAACTTCAGCAGTTTTTCTAGTAATTCTCCTTTCAAATATCTTCTAAGCCATATATCATGATATATGATGATATTATTGCTCAATTTAACTTTTTCAAAACTTTCAAATTTTTCGATTGATTGAGGGTTTAAATATAGGATTCTCTGATATAAAAACTCTTCAGAGAAATCCATTTCTCCTAAATATTTCTTCCAGTTATTATATAAATCTTTAATAGGCTGTTCCTGGTCAATATTTTTTGTATCTTCCGCGTTCGAAGCATACCCATACATTGGTGTTTCTTTTTTTTCAGAATCTGCATGCATGTTAAAATTAATAAACATAACTCCGGCAACAATAACAATGAACTTATACATTTTTGACACCGGAATCTTCATCGTTTGCACTTACCAGACTTTCACCCCTATTTTTTTCTTTCAAAGAATTCTTCTTTGTTTGTATTTTTATTATTGACAGTCATGCGATAAACTGTTATCTCCTTGTCTCCTTCCTTGAGATTTTCAATGGCCAAGTCCTTTATTTCATAATCTGAAACGGTGTCTCCTATTTTCATGAACCTAGTTCTACTTTTGCCTTTTTCACTAACTTCAAATTGAATTACCCAGTTTTTCTTATCCTCTGAATCCTTCTTGAATATTTTCGTCAATGTGATTGGACAAACTTCTTGAGGAGGGGGAGGAGGAGTGTTTTTTCTTGAATTTGGGAGGAGAAATGTTTCTATAGACGGCGGAGTAGCGGCTCGACCCGATAGCGTAGGATTCTTTTTCTTAAATTTTTCATCTATTATTCTATTCTTCCTCCAGGATAATACATTTAAAATGAAATTTTTAATTTCCTGATTATCGGTCTGTTCTGATTTGTTGATTAATTTTTTTTCAATATCGTTGTTGTCAATGTGCATTATGACTTGACAAATTGCGCAAACCACCATTTTCTCATTGGAGCTTTCAAAAAGCCTCCAAAGGTTATCATCCAAGAAACTACTGTTTTTTTCATTTAAACTCTGTAGAGCGACAATCTGCAATGGAATTAAACTGGCATCATCCTCTTTCAGACATTTATCCCAAGAACTTTTTATGCTGTTCTTTACATTTTCATCTTTGGAATTACCCCATACAGTCAAAATTTTATGCCATAGCCATCTATCAGCATCTTGTAGATGATACTTTTCCATTGATGCTTCCGACGGGTATTTTATCAACAGTCCTTTAACCTTATCAAGGAGATTAAAGAGGCTTTGAACATCTTCAATGCTGTTGTCCTTCTTGAAATTTCTTTCGTACACCTGATAATCATCTGGCAACACTTCCTTGATATAATCATCAGTAGTTTTCATTATTCTACTTGTTGTTTCTTTTTTTTCAGAATCTGCATGCATGTTAAAATTAATAAACATAACTCCGGCAACAATAACAATGAACTTATACATTTTAAACCTCCTGAAATTTATTTATTTCTTCCATATTTATTAGTTTTAAGGAACAGCTGGAACGGCAAAGGCACCACCAATACCGGGAACTGCAACCCCGTTTGTCACGGAAACACCATTTGATGTTTGATTTCCATCCCAAACCCATAATTGCTCATCGGCGGCAAAATCCAGTACTTGAAGATAAAAATAATCTTGATTTTCGAATGCCCCCCCGGGAGGTGCAACAGTATAGGCTTTTATCAGAGGATCGCTTACATAGAAGAATCCTTCATAATTATTGCCGGGATAAATTAATGTTGCCAAAAAGAGTTCTCCATTATAACTAAACTGCAATCCTGTATGTTGACGGCAGGAATTTGAACTGACCGCCGGGTACTGATGACCATTAAAAGTATGCCCGTCTGCAGTAGGCCAAGCCACATCAGCCGTAGCTTCAATTCCCAGAATATTGAGTCCTGCGCAGGCTAAAACGGCTAATGTTATGCAGTCCCCGTTTGAGTTTTGATCAAGATATTCCCATATATTGCCATTGCAATTCGTATTATAATTTAAATTGTTTTCAGGGTGTTCGTAGTTGAATCCCGGTGAGCCGGAAACTTTTGTCTTCATTTTTCCAGCACATTCTGTTATCGAATCTCCATAGGTGCTTGAATTGAGAGACCAATTGACCCTTTTTGCCGTCAAAGAATATGTTGGTTTCGGTGTGTCATAAACTACAAAAAACTGGGTTTCAGAATTTCCGATACTGCTGTAAGCGGCGCTGCCGTCATTCGGGGCGAATTCCCAGTCGAGCGTCATATATGTGTTCAACATAGTTGTTAAACCGCTTTCAGACGTATCCCAATTCAAACCAGAAACTATTCCTGATGTCGGGATAGTTATCGTTCTTTCGCTTACAAAGGGTACGCTATCACATAAGACTTTCAGCTTCCCGGAAACGGAAACAGAAACATCTTCCGGTTTGATTTTGAAAGTGGCTGTCATGCCTGGAAAAGTGGGTGTCGTGGTTGTTCCCTTCTTATAGCATACCGGATCGTTGATTTCAGCGGTTCCGTTGAGATCATCATCTTGCCATTCCGCACCGTTAATCGAGCTACCGTTATCCGCAAAAGAATCATTTTCGTAAGAGTCATGCTGTTTAGAAAGAACATAGTTTCCTGTTCCTCCAAAATCAACACGTTTCAATTTAATCTCAACAACCAACACATTGGCCGTAACTGTATTCCCGCATTCTGCGGTAACCGTCTTGTAATCCGTAGAACTTGTTGACGCTGTGTCAAATGTTACTGATTTCTTGCTTTCCCCCAATGTTGTATTATCGCCTGTCCCACTTGCTCCCGATGTCCCGCCCCAGACAGGTTTCCCGCTCGGCCACGTAACTCCGGAAGGGGATGAGAACGCCTTGAAATCAACCGTCGTTCCTTTAACCACTATAATCGTACCGGTAACATTCGCATACGCACCACTGCCTATTTTATACTGAAGCGGCGATGCGACTTCAACTACAATAATTTTTGTTGTTTTCGAACTTGTACCGCAAGTGCATGTTAAAGTAGTGGTTCCTGCTGTTGTTTTACTTACTGTTCGTTGTAATTTTCCAGTACCAGTACCCCCTGATAATGTCCACTCTCCAGCGCACCCTACCGGCAAATTGGCTTCGGAAATATTGGGATTTGGCGTTGCAGTCACCGTCACTTCACCTGAGGCTGCCTTTGAAACCACAAATGTTTTAGTATCATTGTTATTATCACCATCATCAAATTCAGTTCCTTCATTGGGCAATAAAGACGCCACCCCCACCACCTTTAAATTTCCAGTCTTCATATCGCCGTCATCGTTATGCGGCGACGCCATTACAGTATACTGACCCGGCAGAGAAGGAGCGGGCAATCCTTGTTGCCAAGTTGTCTGGACATCAGGTGTGCATTTCCAATACGGACTGGACACGGTGTGCTTAACCCCGGATGCATTAAGCCATGCAAGGGCGAAACCACCATTGCTGCCAAGGGGAACTACTGCCTGTGAAGGATCCATGAACAAAGAAAAATCATTCCATGAGGCGGTAACGCTATAAGTGTACGTTGCCGATCCTGAACCTGGGCCAACAGGCCGGATGGCACCCCCAAATGTGGCGGAAAACATCTGCGCCGTACCCGTTCCGGCTATTCTGGTTCCGTAAGCGGCAACGGAACCGCGCGGGTAATTACTGTTTCCGTTGGCATCTGTCGGAGGCGGAGATGCAACCCAGTTACCACCACCGCCGCCGCTGGCGGATGATGAGAGAATTTCCCATCCGCTCATGGCGCTGGCACCAAAACTGTAATTATCTCCATATCCGCTCATTTGGCGGACAGTTCCTTCATCAACAATGCCTGAAGCCAATGCCGTCGATGTTGTCTGACACAGGAGGCCATACAGAATAATCGTCATCAGCCATAATCTGAAAATTGCCGTGGTTCTCATGCTTTTCTCCCCTTCCCCTCTACTTGGTTTTATATGCCTTTTTTCTCATTTTTATTCTCTTCCTGCGACATCATTGAGCGATCCAGAAATTTAAAAAACTCAGGATCGTCTATGTTCTTTCTTAAGGATGCCGTGTATGGAGACTGCGCTTGGTTAGTCTCCAACCATTTAAGCACTTTTCTCGCGCCGTCTACGTTTCGCTGATAAAGACAGGACATGCCTTCACGAAATTTGATTTGCGCCACGTGTTTCCCCTTGGGATACTTCTTCAGATAGTCAGCAATCAGTTTCTGCCCCTGCTCCCAGGTGACTGAGGATGCCTGATAATAAAAGGCAGTACGAACCAATCCCTCTTCTTCAAACGGGGAATCCTTGCCCAACTCCATGGTTTTTTGGAAATATGAAGCGATTTTCTTCCTCTCTTCCTCTTTGATTGAAGCCGTTGTCATGTCATAATAAAGCCCGATGCCAAGATTGGCGGCAGCCAACTCATGTTTATTAGAACTGGGATTTTTCAACACTTCATTGAAAAGTCTGTTCATCCCCTGAAAATCCTCAAGCAGATAGTGGAGTTCCGCTGTTTGCAACTGAAGTTTTACTTTCTTGTTTTTCATCAGTTTCTTCTCTTCCGCAGAGAACAGCATCTGCCCGTATTCAGCCGCCGCTTCCAACCTCATCAATGCGTTAGGCCAGTTCTGCGAATGCAGTTTCATGATATCGCTATCAAGGTTTCCTGCATTTGTCCAACAATCTTTTGCTCCCTGCAGGTCATTATTGATAAATTTGAAAAACCCGACAAGGAAGAGACACTGTTTCTCCTTTTCATCGGGATACCACGGGGCGGTTTTCTGATTGATGATCTCCCGTTCGTTTTCGGTACGGTAAACGGTGCGTTTCCACTGGTCGAGACTGGTGTATTTACCCTGCGGCTTCGACACGTCCCCGACCTTGTCAGGAACTGCGTAAATCTCCATCGCATCGTTGAGGTTGCGAATATACCGGAACCACTCAAGCGCTTTCCCATAATATTTGGCGGCAGCATCCGAATCCCAGTTCTGTTCAAGTTCGATCCGTCCGAGTTCCATCCACGCCTCGCCGCGATAAAGTCCATAGGGCTGATCCTTGATGAATTTTTCCAATTGCTCTTCAGCCCTCTTTATCTGTTCATCCGGGGAAAGGCGGCGATCACGGAGAGCGCATTTCGCAGACAGCAGCCTTGCGGATGCAACATAAACATTTTCCGCGCTTTTATTCTGTTTGACAATTTCATTGCACAGGTTCTCGGCTTTCTCACTGAATCCGGACTGGTAAAGCTTCCGCATCTTCACGTAATCGGCGTAATCCCGGCCATAATTCACTTCAAGTTGGCGGAACTCCAGTTCAATTGCCTGCAGACCGATATCTTTCTGTAAAGCCTCCCACTGCGGTAACGAGTCGTCTTTGGCTTTGGCTTGCCCGGCCACCGACATGTTATCTTTCAACGTTGCTATCTTCCGGGCGCATTCGGTCTGCGCCTGTTTGAGATATTCTGATGCCTTATCAACCTGGTTGATTTCGGGAGTCAGCATCAATTCGGCACATTTTAGCTGAACCAGCACCTTGTCATATCCGCTGGCGAGCCCCTCGGCACGGGACAGCATCTGCAACGCATCGTGGGGTTTCTTCTGTTTTAATTTGCAGACTGCCGCGTCAAGGTGACATTGTAGCCAAGCGGTTCCGTAATCCTGCCCCAACATTTTCTGGATATTTGTGCCGTCATCGCAATCCTTGACCGTTTTCCAGGCATCGTTGAGTTTATCGTTCTTTAAAAAGTAAGTGGCAAGCGCATGGCGGGCTGAATATTTGATGTAGAGATCGCGGGATCTGGACTGTTCCTCCAGATATTTCAGAAGTTCTTTTGCGGCTTTGTCGTCTCCGACAGGCAAGGAGGTTAATTTATCCGACACTACTTTCAACTGCTTTTCCAATGATTCCGACTTTTCCTGCGGCGCGTCAACACCCATGACAATGAATCCCAGAAAAAACAGCAACAATATTCCACATAGACGCATATAATCCCTCCATTTGACCACATAATTTCCAGATTTATTTAATAGGGCAGGCTTTCCTGCCTGTTATTAAAATTCAACAGGCAGGTTGAAAATCCCGCCGTACTTTACTTTTATAATTGTCTCTATAGTATTAAATAGTATTGTCTGTGATTGTAAATATGCCAATGGAATATATTTTTTTAAGTTTAAACGTAATAATAATATCTGTAACCTCTTTTGCAAGCGCTATATTACAATGAAATACAAACATTTATTAAATTTCAGATTTGCACTGCATGTCCTGTTGATAATCTGTTATATTATCATTGTATGTTTTCTGCTAAAGCTTACAATAGGCAGCCGTCCGCCAGCTTCATCAACGCCAAAGATCGAGTACAGCCGAATCATTCCCCCGAAGCTGCCGGATCCGCAAAAACTGGAGGAAATCAAAAAATCGCTGATTCCAACAAAAAAAGAAAGCCTGATCTCGGGGGCGGAAGAAACGGTCAATACGGAGTCCATTGCGCTTCCCGGGGATAATTACGATCCGCTGGATAATCTTTCCTCAACATCTCTTTCAACAACCAATACCCTACCCGGACAGATTACTCTTCCTGCTGGGACTTCCAGTAATTATTCAGGCGACTTTTCCACCCGTTCTGAATCCGGACGTAAAAACGGCTTGCGGCATGGCGGCGGAAACGATACCGAAGCCACTGTAACCAAGGCGCTGACCTATCTGAAGCAAAAACAAAATCAGGATGGTTCCTGGGGCGAATCTGGCTCGGAAAACCAGGCGGCACTGACCGGACTGGCAATGCTTGCATTCCTCGGACATGGAGAAACGCCGGATTCAAAGGAATATGGCACAACCATACAAAAAGGATTGCAGCGTCTGGTTGTTTTTTCCAGTGAGACCGGTATTGAAAAAAGCGACAGGGGGTTTGGACATGCGATTCTGACTTACGCACTTGCAGAGGCGGCGGGAATGGTTGCGTCTGGGGAGTTGACGGCGGCAATGGACAAAAGAGTCGAATTTCTCATCAAGCATCAAAATAAATTCGGCAGCTTCTATTACAATTACGATAACACTCCGGTCACGGCTGACAAGGAGGTCGGTTCAGGCATGTTGAAAAAAGGAATCATTGCCGGGGAACCGCAGTGCGATTTGTCGTTCGCCGGTTGGAATATTCAGGCGTTGAAGGCTGCCTGGTCGGCCGGCTCAGAGGTTCCGGGATTGTATGAGGCATTACGGAAAAGTATCGACGCGTTAAACGATGTCCATCAGGCAAACGGCGGCGGCTTCAGTTTCGGCATTAACGGCGGCAAATATGGGGCAGATCCGGAAGTCACCCCGGTAGGGATTTACTGTCTCCAGACTCTCGGGGAAAATGGCAGTAAAGCGGTTGAGAACGGCTTAAAATGGCTGAGAAAACATAAGGATGGAATCCAACTGCTGCCTGCATGGAACAGCAATCAGCGTTTTCCCCTTTATGTGTGGTATTATCAGACGCTGATGTTATATCAGCAGGGAAATGGCTCCGGAAATCTCTGGAATGCATGGAATCGCAGTCTGAAAAAGATGCTTCTTGAAAACCAGCAGCAGAACGGTTCCTGGCAATTGTCCCGGAAACATGATGACGAAGAAATCAAGTTCAAACAGGAAGAAGATTACTCGCTGTACTGTACTGCTTTTTGCGCCATGACCATGGAGGTATATTATCGTTACGGGCAATCCGGCCCCCTGAAAAAGGAACGGGAACTTCAACGCGATATTTTTGCCGACATCAATATACCCGGCCTTGATTTGCTGTTAACCCGCAACCGAACAGCAATGCTGAAAAATGCCGTTCTGAAAAATCGTGTTGTCGATGTTAAAATTGATTTTTTTAAGGTCGGGGAGTTCAATGGTAAACCGGCAGCACCGGCTCAGGAATGGGAGAAGAACGAGTTTGGCGCATATCAGGACAAACTCAATACAATTCAAGTCAGAAATGCCAGAGAATTCCCCCAGTTGCTGATGCCTTCACAAAGACTGGTGGTTCTCCTGGACGATCTGCCCAAATCACTTTACGGCGGCTTGCGGCTTAAAAGCGCAATCGGCAGTAGGGAGTTCATACCGCCGCAGCTCGCGTCAAGCAAAAAGAACAGTCCGCCGGCAAAGTCAACGCCTCAGGAACCGCCGAGATATCGCGCGGTTCAGGTGCTTTGGAATAATAAAATTATCCGACAGCAGGCGTTGGTAGTTGACAATCATTATTTTGATATTCTGATTCCAAACAGTCTGATCGAAAAAAACAGCAATATTCTGGAAATCAGGAACGCCGGAACCGAACCGGTCTGTTTTGACTTTCTGGAACTCTCAAGCGATCAGGACAAGCCGGAAATAGGATTACAGTCCGTGACAGGGGCACAAGAGAAATCCCCTGAGATAACCGTAAATCAACTGGCTACGTTTAAGGAACCTCTGGCGGCGGCGATAAACTCGGTGGATAAAACCACATCCGGCAATGCCGACCCGGGAAAACTGCTTTCCAGTTCAGGTCTGTTTGAGTATACGGATATTTTTAAACGGGGCTCGTCCCAACAGCTTCATTACTTTCATCAAATCCCGCGCGACATCATCGAATGGATGGGTGGCGGAGGATTAAAAATAGCGCTGGGCGAAAAAACTTTCCTGCCGGGAGAACTTTTGTTTGATGACTCCGGCTCTCCCAAACTGTCATGGTATGGACTGAATCGGATCATGCCTTTGTTCGATGGGCATCCCAGGAAACTCATCTGCAACGTTGTCCCAGTAGACCAGGCTTCGATACCATATGATTTATTTTGGGCGGCGGCTCAAAACAGCAATGACACGGTTACCATTCAAATAGTGTCATACCGGTTTCGTCTTGCCGAACTGGAAGTAACCTGTCCGATCCCGTGGGCAGGTGCCACCGAGGTTGAGATAACCAGGGGGGTAACACTTCCGGATGCCTTAATGAAAGCGGAGACAGCGGGAATTCCCAAACAGGAAACCGGAAGTAAGGGCATTGAGATCAAACGTGATGCAGCCATCATCAATAAAATCACCAATGACACCCAAGAATGCGGCATCTTCCAGACAACAGTCAATCATTCCGGTTTTACCACAATCCGCATTCGCAAGCGAGGTGCTTCCGCCGTTGCAACTGTTAACAGATTGCAATTACCGGCCCGTGTCCAAGTTCGATTTGACAATCAGTCTCCCAAGGTAATTAATCAGGATATTGAAAGCAAATATTATCGCACCGGACTCAGAACCACTGGAAACAGTTTCGCTACCGAAAGTGATTGTTATCGCGTCAGCACCATACTTGCCACGCGCGATAAAATTGATCCGGCCGCTCAAGTTATTCCCTGGGATCGGCAGAGCGATCTGGTTGCCATTCAGTTTAACCAAAATAAAAATATCATTCAGCATGGAGCCAGACTGTTTTTCGGAGAGGCTCCGGCAAAAGCGGAATATTTTGCTTTTTGGGTATATCCGCGTTTAGGTGAAACATGGAGAACTGCCGTCAAATTAAA
This sequence comes from Victivallis vadensis, assembly GCA_945883805.1. Classification (GTDB taxonomy): domain Bacteria; phylum Verrucomicrobiota; class Lentisphaeria; order Victivallales; family GWF2-50-93; genus GWF2-50-93. The sequence continues at coordinate 24,398 of CAMCYE010000019.1, forward strand.
ATTCCAACTGCAATCCGGTTCAGTCAGGAATTTCTACGAAGCAATGTTAACAATTAATCGCTGGCAGCAGGTCGTAATACCCCTATCCGGCAACATTTCCATGTCCTGGGGCAGCATCTGCCTGATTGGAGATCCAGATTATCCGGAATATTCCTCAAAGACCCCAATATCTTTTGAACTAAATGGCTGGGCGCAGTATACCCGTGATGAAATTCCCGGTTTGCCGGATGCCCGGGTGTCAGTGACAAAAAATCATGTGGCAATTACTTTGCTTGGAAAGCCGGGAACTGTTACCCAATTCCGCCGCCGTCTTGCCACACCTGCGATATTCAAAATTCCAACAATCAGCATTAATCAATTCAATAAAGAACTGAATGCGCCGGAAAGTCCGACCGGCAACCTGAGTTACAACTGCATAAAAAGCAAAACCGAAATCAAGTTTGATCAGGACACTCAAATAGTTCAGGTCAATACCCGGTTCCCGGATAAGCTGGATCAGGAATGGCTGACCCAGAATTTGAAGTTCTTCAATGATGTCGAAAATAAAAAAATACGTACCGGCGAGCTATCCCCGGTATTGATAATTATTAAAAGCAAACTCGGTATCGGAGATGTCGAAATGACTGAAAAGCCCATCAACAAATGAAGAGGCTGTGGCACATCTTTAAACCTCAATCATCCAATCATCCATGGAGCCTTCATCTCCAGATATTTTTCAGGAAAAGCCGGCTTCTAAGTATTCTTGAAGTGATGCTCGGAGAATTCCCGTCGCCTTCATTGCGGCTGAACCGGATCGCCTTGACTATCTCGCCCGCACTGGAATATCTCCCATCCGGATTCTTATCAAGCATTTTTGCCATGATATCCTGCATCCATAACGGTATTTCAGGATTTATTTTTACAGGCGCCACCGGATTTTTCTTTCTGATGGCTTCCATGACCTGGTATATGCCATCCCCCTCAAACGGCATGACTCCCGTGAGCATTTCATAACTCAGGACGCCGATTGAAAAAATATCCGCCCTCACATCAGCCTTTTTTGTTTCATCAAAGCTCTCAGGTGCCATATATGACGGAGACCCGAGTATCTCATCGTCCATGGTAAGGCATGAATCTGAAACGTGGGACACTCCAAAATCTGTTATTTTGACTGTAATATCATCTGCGATGATAATATTTTCCGGTTTTATATCCCTGTGGAGGACACCGCAGGCATGAACACATTCAATCCCTTCCGCTATCTGTTCTATTATTGAAATCTTCTGATTGATGTTGAACATTTTTTTGTTCAGGCATTCTGTAAGCGACATACCCTTCACATATTCCATGATGATATACGGATTCTCGTCAATCTTATTAAGATTGTGTTCAAATATCTTGACGACATGCTTGTTGTCCACTCTCATCAATATCTCCGCCTCGCGCGCAAACCTTTCAAGTTTTTCAGAAGTGTTATCGCTTTCCCCGTTCCAGCGCAGGGCCTTCATGGCATATGATTTCCCGTCCTTTTCCACCAGAAGGACAATACCGGAGATACCGCAGCCCAATGACCGGATAATTTTGTATTCGGAAGCAAGATTCCTGATTCTGCCTATATCATCGCTTTCGCTCTTTTTCTCCTTTTCTTCAATAGCCCGGTTCAAAAGAGAATGAAGGAATCTCAAATCTATCGGCTTGGGCAGATAATAAAAAGCTCCCTCCTTCACTGTGTCAACCGCATCCGCCAGCTCAGGCATGCCTGTCATCAGTATTATATTCATACCAGGATATTCCCTGTGGCATATTTTGAACATTTCCTTCCCGGACTTACCCGGCATATTTATGTCTACAATTGCCAGTTCATACATGTTTTTCCCGAGCAGAAGAAGAGCCTCTTCAGCCGAATCAGCCGTATGCACATTGAAATTGACGGACAAAAACCTGCTCAGAAGCATCCTGATCGACTCTTCATCGTCCACGACCAGAATATTCACTCCCGGTTTGTCTTTTTTTAATATTTGCGTATGTGGCACGGAAGGTTCCCCTGCTTTTTCAAATATTTTAATGAATATCGAATATAATATTACCCCTGCAAACTCTTTTTCAAAAGATATATTTTTTCAGGGAAACAATTCATCGCTTCCCTGAAAAAATATTACCTGAGCTTTCTGAAGAAATTGAAAGATGCGGGACCGGCATTTGAGATCCAGTCCGCGCAGGGATTGCGCGAACCGGACAAGTCCGCACCGATATGCGCAACCTTTATCTTCTCATCCTTGGATGAACGCAGATCAACCGGCTGAACAGGTCTGAAAACAGTCAGCTTCCATTCCCTCCCAAGTTTCATTTCACTTTTCCTCCGGTCATGAAAAACAGCGCCATACATGTCATCTGCAAGCTCCGCACGGCTAAGCATCAGCACCGGTCTTGAATACGCATACAGTATCAGCGGCACGGAACATTTGTCGCATATGTCGGCGATCTGACTGCAGTCAGACTCAATTGAAAGAGTTACCGTCCGACATCCCTTTTCACTTAAGAATTCAGCCGCAATTGAATTCAAAACCATCAGTCCGGGCCCCGCCTCGATTTCCACGCCCGCTGATTTCGCAAGATGCAAACCGTCCCAACTGTTAACCTCTACTGTCAGTCCTTTTTCCGCACAAGCCGATATGAGTTTCTCAATTTCAGGAATGTCTCCTTCGTAAAATACCGGAGGCAGTGCAATCACCGGAATGCAATTTTTATTTTCCGCCATGAACTTGATCACGCCATTTGAATCCATCTGATCCATGATCAGTCTTGCGACGGGATACTTCAAATGAAATTCACATGACTTTTCAAGCCCGGATATTCGGGCAGTATCAGGATTACCGCCCAGATTGCAGCGGTTCACCTCATTATCCGGGAGAGACTTCACATTTAAAATATCCGACACGTTCTCAGGCAGGTTTATTCTGACCTTGGTTTCCGGTTCCTTTTTGGCAAAATGGAGGAATGAGGACAATTCAGCATTCACTTTCCCAAGCATGCTTTTCGGAACAACCATGGCGTCGTTGTGGGCGGAAAAACTTCCGAGCATCAATCCCTGAACAGGAACAAGGGCGAAGGAATCCCCGATTTCCCTGAGAGATATCGCCCTTTTCTCATTCCTGACGGTACTTAAAGTCATGCTTATTTCCCTGGTCAGATTCCGATACCTGAATAGCCATACAAGTTTACCGCCATCCTCTTTCACCTCGATACGGTAGACAATATCATCTTCTGAAACCTCAGTTTTCTTAATCATTTCCGGTTCAGATTCACCTGCGGATTTCGCAACTCTTCCGGAATCGCCGGTCAGGCATTTCCTGCATCCGTCAATATATCCGTCCGTAAGACTGCGACCCGTATATTCGCCCAACGAAAGAACTTCCTTCCTCAGTGAATCATCAACTCCATGATCAATCGCCCGACGGTAAATCCCGACGGCCTTTGCAACCCATTCCGGACTCTTGAGCCTGCCCTCTATTTTCAGCGCCTTCACACCCGCCGTTTTCAAATCTTCAATTTTTTCAAGCAATGACAAGTCATGCATTGAAAGAAACCGCCCGGCTTTCCCATCTCCAACGCCCCACAAAAACCTGCATGGGCTGGCGCATAAGCCGCGATTCCCGCTCCGCCCCCCGAGCCAGCTTGAAATCAGACAGCGTCCCGATATTGAAAAACACAAGGCTCCCTGGATGAAAACTTCGGTTTCCATTCCTTCGACAGACGAGGCTGATCTTATTTCCCCGATTGACAGCTCCCTGCCGAGGACAACCCGTTTTATTCCAAGTTCCTTTGCAGCCCTGACCCCTGCGGAAGATGAAATCCCCGCCTGAGTGCTGAAATGAAAATCAAGTTCAGGGAAACACGGCATTAATTTGAGGATAGCCGGATCCTTGATGAGTACGGCGTCAACCTTGCACTGCCGCGCCAGCTCAAGCTGTCTCGCGGCCTGACCAAGCTCACGCTGTGAAATATCAATGTTCAGCGTCAAATACGCCTTGGCATTGTGTTCGTGGACAAGGCGGACATTGTCCGCAAGGTTTTCCTGATTGAAGTTTTCCGCACCGATCCTGGCGTTCAGTTCTTTCAGTCCGAAATAAACGGCATCGGCACCCGCCTCGATAGCGGCCTTTAAAACGGCCGGACTTCCCGCGGGCGCCAGAAGTTCAATTTTTCCTATTCCATCTATCATTCTGCATCATCCTTAAAAATTAGTGCAAATATCGTCTGTGAAAATCTGTGGCGAAATCCTAATCAGGAATGGTACCACGCGCCTTTTCCCCTTCCTTCACGGAAAAGAAGCTTCTTCCTTACCAAGTTCTGCACATGCGCCTTTATTGTATTACGGCTGGCTCCGGTAATGTTCACCATATCACGGATTGCAATGGTTCCCCGTTCTCGCGAAGCCTGAAGAATTGCTTGTGAAAGAGATGGGATTGACAAGAGATTCTGCTCAGTATCCAGCTTTACGGCAAGCACATCAGCCTGCCGCTTAAGGGAGCGAAGAAAAAAAATGATCCATTCAGGGATATGGGAATTGTCCGTGTCAAGGGTCGATTGCGCCCGCCGGAGTGAGAGATAATAGCCATCCTTATTCTCCTCGATGATGTGCTCAAGGGAACTGTATGGCACATACAGATATCCGGCCCGCAGGAGAAGAAGAGTGGTGATAATTCGCGAAAGTCGCCCGTTTCCGTCCTGGAACGGATGCACCGCAAGAAAATGGACAATGAAAACAGCTATGAGAATAAGCTTGTGCTGGAGTTGTTCCTTTTCAGCCTTTTCAAACCATTCCACCAATTCGCGCATTTTAAAAGGTGTTTCAAAAGGCGTGGCTGTCTGAAAAATCACACCCATGCTTTTCCCGTTTGCATCAAACGCCTCGACATGATTGGGAAGTTTCTTATATTCGCCCCTATGCCTTGAATCCTTACCCGAATATTTCAGAAGCATCTGGTGCAGTTGCCTGATATGATTTTCAGTAAGGTTAATATCATTGAAGGATTTGAATATCAGAGATATTGCATCAGCATATCCGGCAACTTCCTCTTCATCCCGTGAACGAAAACTTGTTAATCCCACACCGCTAAGAAGTTTTTCAACTTCACTATCGGACAATTTTGCCCCTTCGATTCGTGTTGATGATGCAATGGATTCAACAGTGGCAACTTTGCGCAGGCGATTCAAGCTCTCAGGTGCAAGATTCTGGAAAGCACGCCAAGCCCCTTTAAACTCATCAATAGTCGCTATGAGTTTTAATATTTCATCACTAATAATTATTTTAGGCGTATCCATAAGTATATCCAAATATATCCAAATAATACCAGCAATCAAGCAATATATGTATATTTTTGGATAAACACATGGTTGAATTATGCTTGCCCTAGACTCAAAAAAAAAGCGCGGTGGAAAACCGCGCTTTTTTCAGGTTATTATTCAGGACTCGGCGTTATTTAACGCAAGACTGGGCTTTCTGCACGAATGCTTTAAATGCTTCCGGGTCTTTCACAGCAATATCTGCAAGGACTTTGCGGTTGACATCTATATTGGCCTTTTTCAGTCCATTCATGAACTTACTGTAAGTTGTGCCGAGTGCGCGGCAGGCGGCATTGATACGGACAGTCCAAAGACGCCTGTACTGGCCTTTTTTCTGTTTTCTTCCGATGTACGCGTTTGCATTCGCCTTGTCTATGGCGTCATAAACCGTACGGATCTGCTTGCTGCTTGCACCGTAGAAGCCTTTGGCCCTTTCCAATGCGCGCTTGCGGCGTTTGCGGGACGGAACTGCATATGTTACTCTTGGCATTTTTAGTATCTCCTGAAACTAGTTTAGTTAAAAGTTTACAACAGGTATGGGGATGGAATCATCAGACTCCATAAGGCAGAGCTGCCCTGATCCTCGACATTTCAGTGCTCCTCACAATCGCTCCCTTTCTGAGGGTACGCCTGCGTTTTGCACTCTTCCCTGTTTTGAGGTGTCTGGATCCGGCTCTGAAATGTTTGAACTTGCCGGTCCCCGTCTGCTTAATCCTTTTAGCCGCACACTTTCTGGTCTTCATTTTGGGCATCGTTGTTCTCCTTGTTTTTTAATTTCTCCGTTTTCTTCTGAGGCGGCCGATGCCAGCCTGTCTCAGTGGTGAATCGGATTGAAATTGATGAAAATGCTTCTTCCTATCAGCTTAGGTGCAGTCTCGGCTATGCCGTGCCCCTCAAGATCCTTGACCACCTTTTGCATAATGGCGTAGCCCAGTTCCTTGTGGGCCATTTCGCGCCCCTTAAACATCATGGAGGTTTTCACTTTATAGCTCTTGGTCAAAAATTCAATCGCATGATTGATTTTTATCTGATAATCATGGGGATCGATATTGGCGCCGAACTTCACTTCCTTGACCTTGTTGGCGTGCTGCTGCTTCCTCTGGTCCTTTTCTTTTCTCTTGTGTTCATAAATCAGTTTGCCGTAATTGATGATCCTGCAGACCGGCGGAGTCACATTGTCTGCGACAACCACCAGATCCAGCCCCTCCTGCCTTGACAGTTCAATTGCCTTTTCAAACGTGACAACGCCAAGCTGTCCGCCGTTTGAACCGATTAAACGAACTTCCCGACCTGCAAGAAAGCGGTCGCCGCCTTTGACTAACTTAGATATAAGCAAGCCCTCCTATGTTATTAAATACGAAATCCGAATATCAAAATCCGACTTGTCTGACGAGTCCAAAACATTTTTTTGACAGGATTACAGGATTTCAAGAAAATGCTGCTAAGCTAATCAATTGTCAAAAACAGCCTAAAGGCTGGACTCCAAATTTTGGAGTTCACACTTTAGTGTGTCTTCTATTAACTTAGAGGCATTCAGATTTCAAAGATATTTAAATCCAGTCAATCCTGTTATCCTGTCTAAAATACAATTTCCTATAAGATATAGTTACAAGCTTCAAAGCTTCTCGGCAACTTCATACTTCATCTTGTCAATCAGTGTGTCTACGGGAATGGCTCCGAGCTCGCCTTCCCTCCGGCTCCTCACGGAAACCGTACCTGCCGCAACCTCTTTTTCACCGATAACCGCAATGAAAGGAATACGCAGATTACGGGCATCCCTTATTTTGGCACCGATCTTTTCCGTCCGCATATCTGTGTCAACTCTAAATCCCAGGTCTTTAAGTTTATTTTCGAGAATGACCGTGGCCTCGTGCTGGCCTTCGGTAATGGGAAGGATCCGGATCTGTTCCGGAGCAAGCCATGCCGGAAACGCCCCCGCGCAATTTTCGATGAGTATCCCGAAAAATCTTTCCAGCGAACCCAGAAGGGCCCTGTGCACCATGTATGGACGGTGCTTCTGCCCGTCCGCCCCGACATAGGTCATGTCGAACCGCTCGGGAAGATTGAAGTCGAACTGTATCGTAGTGGTCTGCCATTCGCGTCCGATGGCGTCTTTGATTTTAAGGTCTATCTTGGGCCCGTAGAAAGCGCCGCCACCTTTGTCAACTTCACACTTGAGTCCGCATTTGTTTACAGCTTTCTCAAGGGATGATATCGCCTGCTCCCAGCGGGATTCCTCGCCGACGGCCTTTTCCGGCCTTGTTGCGAGATACGCATTGATTTCATTGAAACCGAAACATTTCCACATGTAGAGGCTGAACTTCAGGACTTTTTCGATTTCATCCTCTATCTGTTCAGGAGTGCAGATGATGTGGGCGTCGTCCTGAGTGAAACCGCGTACGCGCAGAAGGCCATGAAGCACTCCGCCTTTCTCGTAGCGGTAGACTGTTCCCAGCTCCGCCCAGCGCAGCGGGAGTTCACGGTATGAATGGTTTCTTGTCTTATAAACCTGTATGTGGAACGGGCAGTTCATGGGCTTCACGTAATAATTGTTCTTGTCAACCTCCATCGGCGCATACATTGCGTCCTTGTAGAAATCGAGATGTCCGCTTGTCTGCCAGAGGTTTGAAAGTCCGATATGGGGTGTGAAGAGGAGCTCATAACCGTTCTTATAGTGTTCTTCTCGCCAGAAATTTTCAATCTGATTCCTGATTCTGCCGCCCTTAGGCTGCCAGATTATGAGACCCGGCCCGACATCTTCAGCGACTGTGAAAAGTTCAAGTTCCTTGCCGAGTTTGCGATGATCGCGTTTCTTCGCTTCCTCAAGCATGTTCAGATGCACTCTCAGCGCCTTGTCGTTCTCAAATGCGGTTCCGTAAATCCTCTGCAACATCGGATTGGTTTCTTTACCGCGATAATATGAACCTGCGATTGCAAGAAGTCTGAAGGCGCCTACCTGCCCGCTGTTTTCGACATGGGGACCGCGACAGAGATCGACAAAATCGCCGCACTGGTAGAAAGATATGGTTTCACCTTCCGGAATATCCGCAAGGCGTTCCAGCTTGTAAGTCTGATTCTGGCTTTTGAGAAGTGATTCGGCTTCGGTTCTAGATATCTCCATTTTCGCGAAAGGACGTTTCTCTCCGGAGATTTTCCTCATCGCGGATTCAATCTTTTCAAGATCCTCGGGGACAAGCCGGTGTTCCATGTCGAAGTCATAATAAAACCCGTCGTCGGTGGAAGGCCCTATATCGAACCTGGTGTCGGGGAAAAGTTCTTTGACCGCGGCGGCCATGATATGAGCGGCGCTGTGTCTGATGGTTTCAAGTGGATAACTGCTCATGACCGGATGTACTCCGGCATGCAGTTCGTCTGGCAGGAAAAAATATTTATCATCTTAGAAACTGTATTCCCTCTTAATATTTTGGATTGAGACGGTTAAGCTAACCCATATTCCCTGAAAATCAATAAAATAATGAAATTTTCCCGGAGCGGGAAATTTTATTATTCAGAACTCCAGTTCCTCCTGGATGGGCGGAGGGCTGATTAAATCCCTTACCGGGGCGAATGATTTCCTGTGAATGGGGCATGGGCCGTATTTTTTCAGGGCTTTGAGATGATCGGCGGTGCCGTATCCCTTGTGCCTGTCAAAACCGTATTCAGGATATTTTTCAGCATAGCTCATCATGATCTCATCCCTGTGAATTTTCGCGAGGATGCTTGCCGACGCTATACTTGCGGATTTCGCATCGCCCTTGACAATGAATCTGCATTTGACAGGCATATCCGGAACTTTAAGTCCGTCAACTAAAGCGATCTCCGTTTCAGGAAGCTGCAATACGGCTCTGCGCATGGCGAGATGGGTTGCACGAAGTATGTTCAATCTATCTATCTCATCGGCCTGGATTTCGGACACGGCGTATCTGAAACCCGAAATGGAAAGCAGCAAGGTTTTCAGTTGAATACGTTGTTTTTCGGAAAGCTGTTTTGAATCGTTGACGGCAGGAATTCTGGTTTTCTTCTGGAGAATAGCTGCTGCCGCTACGACGGGTCCGGCAAGAGGACCTCTTCCTGCTTCATCAATCCCTGCGATAAAGACAATGCCCTGCTTCCATATCTCGTTTTCAAATGAAAGCAGGGGACTTCTTGAACTGATGTAAAGTTTGTTATGCAACGACCCCTTGACGGTTCGTCAATCAGGATATGTATTTTTCTTCTTTCAGGCGCGCCGCTTTTCCTACTTTTTCCCTAAGGAAATAAAGTTTTGCACGACGGACTTTTCCACGTCTGTCAACTTCAATCTTGTCGATTCTGGGCGAATGCAGGGGGAATATGCGTTCCATGCCCTGTCCGAAGGCGATTCTGCGGATTGTGAAAGTTTCCTGTATTCCTGAACCTCTCCTTGCGATCACTGTTCCGGCAAAAAGCTGGATACGCTCGCTGTCGCCCTCTTTGATTTTTGAATATACCTTTATGGCATCTCCGACCTTGAAATCAGTTATGTTGGTTTTGCACTGGCTTACGTTGATTTTATCCATGATATTCATATCAGCATTCCTCCGTTTTTATTTTTTTCGCCGTGTTTATGAGATCCGGCCTGACTTTATTTGTTTTTTTTACTGACTGTTCTCTTCTCCAGCGCTCAATCTCGCCGTGATTTCCGGAAAGAAGAACTTCAGGAACTTTCATTTCCCTGTAAACCTCAGGCCTTGTGTACTGCGGATATTCGAGAAAATCCTCGCTGAACGACTCAGATATTCCGGATTCCTCCGAGCCCAGCACTCCCGGCATAAGCCTGACCACTGCGTCAATCACAGCCATCGCTGCGATATTCCCGTTGGTCATTACAAAATCACCTATGGAAATTTCACGATCCGCCAAGGATTCGCGAACTCTTTCGTCAATGCCCTCATAATGACCGCAGAGGAAAATCAGATGTTTCTTTCCTGATAACTCCATCGCAGTCTTCTGTCTGAAAACCTCGCCTCCCGGACTTAGCAGAATCACGCATGAATCGACGGTCCTCAGGCTTTCCACAGCCTCAAAAAACGGTTCGGGCTTCATAAGCATCCCCGGCCCGCCGCCATAAGGCTTGTCATCGACACTCCTGTGCCTGTCATGCGTGAAATCACGCAGATTCACAGTATTCACTTCAACAATCTTATTCTTTATCGCCCTAGCGATGACGCTCTCGGCAAAAGGCCCGAAAAACACTTCAGGGAAAATTGTGACAATGTCTATTCGCAAGTCACTCAACAACCTCTACGGAGAGCTTCTGTCCGAGACGTCCGCCCGCTCCGCTTACAAGAGAACGGATCGCCATTATGGTTTTTCCATTCTTGCCTATGACTTTTCCCATGTCCTCTTTCGCGCAGTTGATTCTTATGACTGTGGAATTTTCAAGTTTGTCAACCTGGATTTTCACGGATTCGGGCTTATCGACAAGCGCCCTTACAACATAATCGACAAAATTACCCAGGTCTTTCACTCCGGTTGGAGTTTTCCTGTCACCTGAAGGAGCGACTGCGGCTGCGGGTTTGGCAACGCTGTTTTTCTTTCCCCCTCCAAGCATCTGCATCAGTTTATTTAACACGTTAGAAATTCCCTCGGTTTAAATTCAGCTTTTTTTCTTGGTTTTTTCCGTCTTCGCCTTAGGTTCAGCCGCCTTAGGTTCAACCGCTTTAGGTTCAGCCACTACAGGTTCGCCTTTGACCGCGTGCTTGCGGATGTAGTTGATCATGCTCTGTACCGTCTCTGAAGGCTTTGCGCCTTTGCTGAGCCAGTATTCTATTCTGTCCATTTCAAGATTTCTCTCGCCTTTGACAGGATTATAGGATCCGACCTCCTCGATGAATTTCCCGTCCCTCTGGTGGCGGATATCTGCGACTACAAGACGGAACCGGGGCTCGTTTTTGCCTCCAACTCTCTTCAATCTGATTCTTACTGACATACTGTCCTCTTTTTAAGCAATATTCTTTACTTTCTCACAGAATTTTAGAAATTATTTCCGAATTCCGGCTATCCAAAACAATCAAGATTTTACACACAGGGGGCATACTATAACGCAAGTTTTAATTACTGCAACTTTATTTTCCCAGAATAGATGAAAAATACTCAATGGTCTTCTTCAACCCCTCGTCCAATGGGACGGACGGATGCCAGTTGAGCACCTTTTCAGCCTTGGAAATGTCGGGTTTCCTTCTGACCGGATCGTCTTTGGGGAGAGGCCTGAAGACAAGCTTGGACTTGGAACCGGTCATCTTAATCACCTTTTCCGCAAGCTCCAGCATTGTGAACTCTCCGGGATTTCCCAGATTAATGGGCCCGGTAACCTCCGGACCGGTCTGCATCATTTTGACAAGCCCGTCAATCAGGTCGCTGACAAAACAGAAGCTCCTTGTCTGTGAGCCGTCACCGTAAATCGTGATGTCCTCGTTTTTGAGGGCTTGGACTATGAAATTGCTGACGACCCGTCCGTCGTTTATCTGCATGCGCGGTCCATAAGTGTTGAATATCCTTACAACCTTGATGGAAAGGCCGAGCTGTCTGTTGTAGTCAAAAAACAGGGTTTCCGCGCAGCGTTTGCCCTCGTCATAGCAACTTCTCGTACCGATCGGATTCACATTGCCCCAGTATTCCTCTTTCTGTGGATGCATGGCCGGATCCCCGTAAACCTCTGATGTCGAGGCCTGAAGTATCGGAATCTTGAGCCTTTTCGCCATGCCCAGGAGATTTATCGCGCCAAGCACGCTGGTCTTTGTGGTCTGTACAGGATCATGCTGGTAGTGAACCGGGGATGCAGGACACGCCATATTGTAAATCGCATCCACCTCCAGATAAAGTGGCCAGGTGATGTCATGCCTTACAAGCTCGAATCCGGAATGGTCCAGCAGATGCCTTATGTTTTCCTTCGACCCTGTAAAGAAATTATCGACACAGATGACATCGTGTCCGCAGTCCAGAAGCCGTTCACAGAGGTGGGATCCCAGAAATCCGCCGCCGCCGGTAACAAGAATAGTCTGATTTTTTTTATTCACTTTTTCTCCTGTTCATCTCTCATTATTTCAAGAACCAAGCCTTTTTTACTGAACATCACCCTCTTCTTGTGGGTGGCACTGTCAAAATATATCCAGGTATCCTCAATTATGGAAGGCGTCCTGTGCGGGGGGGGATAGCCGTAGGCGAGAATTACTTCCTGTTTCCTCATTCCCTTCTCCACAGTGCCGGTCTTTATCTTCTCCAAAACCTCCGGTTTTATTCCAGTTGCAAGTTCATCCGCGTTTTTGACCGTGAAAAGAAGACTGATATAATGTTCCGTTTTTGCCACCAAGATCTTCCTGACAAGGATAATTTTGTATGTTTCCCCTGTCTTCACGACCTGAAAAACCACGCTGGCCCTTGTGGCTTCAAGTATCTTGACCTCAGTTCCAAAAGAGAGGATTTTGCCCTTGTGATAGTTAATCTGGAGAATCTCATCCCTGTTCTCGTACCATATGTTATAGGAGGTGTAAACTTTCTGATCCGGCTTAATATCCAACAGCTTGTTCACGTCCAACGGAGCAGTCGCACATGAAACAAGAATAACAGCCGTCGCAAGAACGACAAATATATGCAATAGAATTTTCATCGTAATGATTCTCTTTATTATTGAAAAAAACCTAATCTACCAGCATGCCCAGTTATTTGCAACACTCCAGCACTCCCGCACTCCAGAACTTCCCCTCTTTGTGCCTTTGTGCCTTTGTTACTTATTAATTTCCTGACTCAGGCGCATCGAACAGAATTTCGGACCGCACATCGTACAGAAGGCTTCATCCTTGCCCTTTTTCTTCACCGACTTTTTCATCGCCTGACTGCGATATTCGCGGGCACGTTCCGGATCAAGGGCGAGTTCGAACTGTTTCTCCCAGTCAAAAGCGGCGCGTGCCTCGCTTATGGCATCGTCACGGTCCCGCGCCTTCGGTCTTTTGAGTGCGACATCGGCGGCATGGGCCGCGATCTTGTATGCTATGACTCCGTTCCGCACATCCTCAAGTTCCGGAAGCCCGAGATGTTCTTTCGGAGTGACATAACAGAGCATTGAGGCTCCGTAGAAAGCGCCCAGAGCTCCCCCGATTGCACTTGTGATATGATCATAGCCCGGAGCGCAGTCCGTCACGATGGGACCCAGAATATAAAACGGCGCACCTCCACAGATTTTGTCTTCAATCTTCATATTCATCTCAATCTGGTCAAGAGGGACATGGCCCGGACCTTCGACCATCGCCTGGACTCCGCCCCTGCGGCATCTCTTCACAAGCTCGCCGAGAGCTGCGAGTTCCGCAAACTGCGCCTTGTCGCTGGCGTCAGCAAGACAGCCCGGACGAAGCCCGTCACCGAGGGAAAGCGTAACATCGTATTTCCGGCAAATCGCGAGAAGCCTGTCGAAATTCTCGTAGAACGGATTCTCCTTTTTATGAACTGTCATCCATTTTGCGAGAATCGCACCGCCGCGACTGACTATTTTCAATTTCCTTTTCATTGCAAGCGGAACATGGTTTCTGAGGAGTCCGGCGTGAATCGTCATGTAGTCTACGCCCTGCTCCGCCTGTCTTTCCACGACTTCCAGGAGAAGGTCTATTGTGAGATCCTCCGGTTTTTCCACAAGGCTCACCGCCTCATAGATTGGAACAGTTCCTACCGGGGCGTCGCTCACCGCAAGTATTTTCTTGCGGATTTCGCAGATGTTTTCGCCGGTGCTCAAGTCCATCACCGTATCAGCCCCGTATTTCAGGGCTATCTTCAATTTTGCAATTTCCTCGTTGAGACAACTGGAAAGTCCGGAATTCCCGATGTTAGCGTTGATTTTGGTGCGGAGTATCTTGCCTATTCCGACCGGCTTCAGGTTTTTATGCCTTATGTTTGCGGGAATCACAATTCTTCCGGAGGCGACGCCTTTCCTGACAAGTTCCGCCGGAATATATTCGTCCTTGGCAACAAACTTCATCTGAGGAGTTATCTCTCCGCCCTTAGCTCTGGCAATCTGAGTAGTCATTATTTTATCAAGTCCTGTTTTCATGTTTTCATTTCTTCAAATGTCTGCGGAACTAGCAAAAGGTTCCTAATGTATCACAATGACGGGAAAATAACAGCCGAGTAGGCCAAGCCTCGATGAGGCTGGCTCCCGAATCGGCGGTCTCATCGAGACCTGCCCTGCTTGATCGTCCGCATGACGCCGCTTTGAATTGAGGCAGGCCAAGCCTCGATAAGGCTGGCTCCCGAATCGGCGGTCTCATCGAGACCTGCCCTACTTAAGTTGCCTAATATTTACTGGAAGTTATATTATTTGTATGAATAGAACGCCTCAGACAATATCTTTTTACAGAAAAAAACTTCCTCATTGGGAAGTTGCCGACGGTGTATACTTTGTAACAATTCGCCGTCATGCTTCCATTCCCAAGGAAATCATGGCAAAAATCCGGCAAATGTCCCAGGAGCTTGAAAATCTTCCCGATTATGAAGCCCTTAATATCAGGAGAAAGATATTCAAGACTATGGAAAAGGAACTTGATAAATCCGACAATAAATGCGATCTGATAAAATCTCCTATTGCGGAAATCATTATTGAAGCAATAAAAAATCGTGATGATAAGAATATTTGGCGTATGGTGGAATATGTGATTATGCCTAATCATATTCATTTATTTTTCCAGTGCGGGTCAAAAAATCTGGGATGGGCAATTCGTGATTTTAAAAGATGGACAGCCTCTCGGATTAATATGGAATGTCCAGATTATTCCGGAGAACCATTCTGGCAACGGGAATGGTTTGATCATTGGTCAAGATCGTCAGATTTTGATGAAAAGTTCAAACGGTATATAAGAAACAATCCCGTGAAGGCCGGACTTGTTAAAGATTATAAGGACTGGCGTTTCGGCTCATGGAATCAGAAATATCAGACAGAATAATTATCAGTTGTCTTGATCTGAGTAGGCCAAGCCTCGA
>CAMCYE010000020.1 GCA_945883805.1 Victivallis vadensis
TAGTTCATAGCTCGTAGTTTAAAGCTATTAACTATCAGCTCACAGCTATCAGCTAACTAGTCTTCCACCTTCAGTTTAATCTCGTCGGAGTTGGCTTTGAGTTCAGGGGCGTACATCGCGCTTCCCCTTGTCGGAAGTGCGCTGAACTTGCCGGGGATCTCCGCTTTCATCCTGTATGATACGCTATGCGTCCCGCGGGCAAGAGTCCTGATGAAGAAACAGACCCGTTCGTCGCGGAATTCCACATAGGCGCCCATCTCATTGCCGTTATATCCGCTGCGAACTTCGCAAGGTTCAAACCCGGCGGGTTTCATGTCTTCGAACAGCAGGTATTCGTAGTCGTTCTTGCTCTGGATTGTCAGTTCTATCTCAACCAGGTCGCCGCTCTTGAGAGTTGCGAGATCCGCAATTTCCTTCCGCTCATATTTTGCGACTTTCTGGTCAAGAGCCTGACCGTGAGAACCGGCGACCTTTATCTTCTTGTTTATTTCCGTGAGCTTGTAATATTTGCGGTCAACCTTGATTTCCAATCCCGCTTTCTTGATGTAATCCTCAAGCGTGAAATAGCTGAGATACGCATTGTAATAGAGAGGTCCTTTTCCGGTCTTCCTTATTTCTATCTTATGCTTTCCGGTTGATAAATTTTTGCCTTCAATCAAAAATTTATTGTCGAACGAGAAAATATTCTGCGGATTGATCTTCTCTGTCTTCGCCAACTTTCCGTCAAGCAGGATGTCTACGGTCATATCCGGCTTGTCCTCGCCGCTTGCGCGGATATAGTCCGCCATCGCCTCAATGCAGAGCGCGGTGTCGCGGGTCGAGTTCCAGTAAGTGGAATGCTTTCGGTTGTTCAGCAGGTATTTCACAAGACGCGAGGCCTTTTCACTTTTTGGTTCCGTAGCCGCAAGGAGTTTCAGGTAATAGGCATGCGCCTCGAATTCGCTCCCGTACCAGTACCACCAGTATACTTCGTTCCCCAATTTGAGATACGCAGTCTGGTTTTCATCGTCCTGGACGAGATACTGTTCGATGTTCTTCATTATCATCTGCAGTTTCTCCGTGTCTTTCTGTTTCTGCAGGGCGATTCCGAACATCGTTTTCGCATAGACACTGATCTTTGTCCTGTCGCGGTAGAGCAGGAACTTCATGTCGTCGTTGGCAATCCCGGCATCAACAAGGATCATGTAGACCAGAGCGTCAATGTTGTCTGCGTACATCCGCATTCTGGGAGGATGCTCCTTTTTGCAGTTCTCCCCTTCCGGATATTCGTGCATGCATGTGAAGGAGACTTGTTCCTTCTGATATCTGTCGAGCCAGTCGACGCCGCGTTTGAGCATCTGCCCGTCAACCTTTACTCCGTTGCCAATGGCGGTCTGTAGTCCGTGGACAACCGTTGCCGTCGTATGCGCGCTCGAATGCTCGTTCCAGCCTGAAAACCAGCCCCAGCCGCCATCGGACAACTGCATGAACGCAAGCGCCTTCAACCCGTCGGCAACCATGTCGTTAAGAAGCTCCTCGTCGAAAACCGGTTCGCGCTTGTAGCGTTTCCATTGTTTTGCACGTTCCTTGTCGTCACCGATTTCCTGGGCGTTCAGGTTGGAGCGCTTCTCACTGACATCTTTGAGATTTAACCCCATATCCTTCAATATTTTCTGAGTGATCACAGTCGGCAGGAATCTGTTTATGGTCTGTTCCGTGCAGCCGTATGGATATTCGCAGAGGTAAGGCAGCGCATCAACCATCGCACACGCAAGACTCGGGGAGAATCTCACTTCAAGACGGCTCTCCTCGACACGTCTCTCTCCGGGTACGTCAATTGTGAAATCCGCAGATCCGGAAACTTCCTTCGCTGAAATGTTCCCGCTGAACGGAACCATTTTCATCATGCCGTGGACATAGACAGGAAACTTCATCTCCATCGCGTCACTGTCACCGTCGGTGACAGCTTTCATCCTGACAATCGCCTCTCCCTCTTTCAGTACTGAAACACGCCAGTCAACACGGACTTCGCTGTTGGACTCGACCTTTACATCCCTCACTCCTTTATCCTTGGTGTCCATTAGCGATAAGTTTCCACCTTCGATCTCAAGCGCCACTTTTGCGGATTTCGCAGAAGGTAGGTAATTGTGGACTACGGCAGAGAGCACTACTTCATCCTTTTCAACAAAGAATCTCGGAGCCTGCAGCCGTAAAATGAAATCCTTTGATGTGATGATTTCCGTTTCACCCTGCCCGACCTTTGTACCATGGCTCATACTCCATACTTTAACTTTCCATGTCGTGAGATTTTCCGGCATGTTCAACTCTATTTCAGCCTCGCCGTTCGAATCAGGAGTCACCTTTGTAGTCCAGAATGCAGTGTCAGCGAAATTCTTTCTGACAGCCACGCCAGCCATGTCTTCACCCCCGCCTGATTCAGTTTCAGCTACTCCATTTCCGTCTTTATCAGCCATCATTTCAAGGCTGCTTTCCTTTTTATTCTCCGCCATTGCACCCATTGGAGCCGATGCGGGCATTGCCATTGATTTCATGACCATGTCATTTCGCATTCCCTTTCCTCCTCCTCTGCTGGTCATCTCGCCGCCCAGAGCCTGAACAGACCCATCAGTTTCGGCATCGATATTCCCAAAGACGCCAAGCGGTTGCATCGGGATTTCCTTATCCTTGAGAAGATTGCGGAAGAACTTTTCAAGATTGCTTTCCTGATGTGAATTATGGGAACGCCTCCATTTCCAGAAGAAGTTTTTTATTTCAGGGATATTCGAACCGCCGCTGATGTATTCGACAGATTTGTCGTAGACGGTCACTACTAGCGAACCTTCCGTCAGAGGTTTCCCGAAGAAGTCCGTGACTTTTATTTTCACCTTAGCTTTCTCTCCAGGTTTATATTTCTCCTTTAGAGGAGAAATATCCACGTTAAGCACCCTTTTCTCAGGAGGAACTACGATTTCCTTTACGGCAGTGAATATTTTCCCGTTGGAAACCGTCACGGCCTCCACAAAGAAGTTCGGCATGTCTTTTTTGCCTACCTTTATTTCCTCGAACGCCGTCTTCCCCTTCATGTGAATGACTTTTGGAGCAAGATAGATTCCGTTTGAAGGACGCAGGAAAAACAGGACGGTGCTATCCGCCCGGTTGGTCTTGATCATGAGCCGCACATTCTCTCCGGTCTGATATTCGGTTTTCTCATTGACGATCTCAATATCGTTGAACCTGAAGTCATTGTCGGTTTCACCCTGGGCGTGAACCGTAAAAATATATCCGCCTTCAATGCTGTTGCCTTTGGCGTCCTTGAGCGTGTATGACAACCTAAACTGACCGTTTTGAGCGGCCTTTATCTGCTGGCTCGCAAGTCCCTCGTCATTGGTGTCAAGTTTCCAGCTCTGTATGACGGTCTCTTTAGGATTACCTTGTACATCGTATTTTATCTTCAAGAGTTTTAGCGTTCCTGTTCCCTTGACAGGCTTGCCGTCGACCGTCCGGCCTGAGAAATTCGCAGTCACGGCATCGCCGACATGATAAAACCCCCTGTTGACCCAGCCATAAACGTTGAACGGTCTCCTGGCGGCGATGACATTTCCTTTCCCGTAGATGGTGCGACGCGACTGGTCGACGACCTCCGCAGTGATTTCATATCGGTGATCCTTGTCTCCGTGAAGGATTTTTGCCATAGAACTGTCAATCTCAATTTTCACCGTCCCGTCTTCGCCGATGGCGACTTCATTCTCCATGACAAGCTCCGGCGGATCGTTGCGAACCGGGAACCACCACGGATGAGGACATTTGCAGCCCCAGCTCTTCCAGCCGGGATACCAGTTGTAATCTCCGGAAAACCACCAGTAGCCCGCCCCGTAGAACCAGTCCCAATACATTGGAGGATACCAGTTGACCGCATGCGAATACCGCTGAACCTTGTATTTGACCTTTGCGTTTGTCACGGGTGCACCGAAATAATATTTTGCCTTGATTGTCGCGTTTATCTTGTCGCCGAGCTTGACCGGCTCCTTTGGCGCTTCGACAATTACCTCGTATTCGGGCTTTTTGTATTCTTCGACACGGAAATTTCCACTCCCCCCCAGGTTCTCTATGAATATGTTGTAAACACCGAGAGTTGCGCTTTTTGGAAGGTTTATTTTGTCTTCAAGTCCGCCGAACTGGTCGGCTGTCAGGTTTTTTTTGTAAATCTCCTCGCTTTTGGGATTGCGGATGACAACCGTGAATGAATGATTGGCGAAATTAGAGGTGTCGTCCTGGTCGTATTGCGCCTTGCGTACCCAGATTTTGAAATCAACCTCTTGTTCGGGACGATAGACCGGTCTGTCTGTTATCGTGTAGATTTTTGTCTGATTGTATTCCGCCTCATAGCGATATGAGCCGTACCAGACTCCCGTGAATCCGAGATATGCATTTCTATGGTTTCCATCTGAAATTCCAGCAATCCACTGGAATTGATGTGAAAGCAAATCAGATCCCAGTATCGCCAGACCTTCGTCATTGGTATCAACGGTCAGCGACTTTGTCTCTATGTTGTATTGCCTTCCGACAATCTTGTCGATAAGTTTCCTGTCTATGTATTTCTGTGTGTAACCGAAGAAATCGAGTTTGATTTTTGGGAGCGGCGCTCCGCTGAGCGCATCTGAGATAAAATAAATAGCCCCGTTATTCCCCTGCTTTTTCAGGATTACGGTGTCGTTCAGCCAGACTATGATGCGACTGATGTTTCCGTCTGCGAGTTTCGCAGTCACCAGATAGGCCCCCGCTTCCTTCAGCGGAGTTTTGACGTTCGTCGTCCTGTTGAAATGGTTCTCCAACGGCTGGATCTTCAAATCCCACTGGGCGACTTTTTCACCGATGTATTTCGTCTGGTTGTTCCAGACAATCCTCTGTCCAATATCGTTTATGTCGATAAGATTCCATTCAAGCTCCTTGGGATTTGACTTGAGATATTCCTTCACATCGTTGATAAGTTCCGGAACTTTTATTTTGAATGCTTCGAAAGAAACATCAC
This sequence comes from Victivallis vadensis, assembly GCA_945883805.1. Lineage (GTDB taxonomy): Bacteria > Verrucomicrobiota > Lentisphaeria > Victivallales > GWF2-50-93 > GWF2-50-93. The sequence continues at coordinate 5,009 of CAMCYE010000020.1, forward strand.
TTCCATTTCTGAAACGGAATTCGAGCTCTGCGGATTTGCCGGCGACAAGAGGCATGGAACCGACAAACTGCCCCCAGTTTCCGACGATCTGCTGAAGCTGTTTTTTCTTGTAACTGTTCTGATCCCCGAAACGTTTTATGCTTTCTTTCAGGTAGTCGGCGGATTTCACATATTGCCGCCTGTTCGTGAATATCTGGATAAGCTGGTCAATAGCGGACGAACTGTAACCGTCGTTGTCGGCGAGGATTTTCTTGCATATGCTTATATGGTTGAATTCGTCCGGAAGTTTGAAACGTTTTATTCCGGTTGCGAGTTTCGCAATCGTTTCATTTTCGGAAAGGGTGTGGACGGCGAACGGCCCTGATTCGTCCTTGTCCTCATCGCCTTCAACTTTCCCGCCGCCGTCATCGCCGCGGGAATAGAATCTGCCGTAGTATGCCATCGTCTGGACACCGAACTGGTTTCTGAGGAAGTCGGCGTACTGGAGCATGATGGAATTTTTGGATGACGGCTCCGATTTCATCGCCTCTTCGAGAAGCCAGCGCCAGCGTTCGCCGTCGGATTTAGCATCTGTGAAACCTGAAGGCACCTTGTAGAAAACCGGATCCCCGTTTTCATCGACAGGCGCTCCCTTCGTTTCACCCCTGTATCCGTAATAACCTTCCTCGTAGTCAGGAAGCTGTGACAGGTCGGAGAGGAATTGCATCTGCCATGAATCGTTATATCCCCTGCCTTGAAGGACTGCACGGGCGAAATCACTGTAGAACTGGCATTTTTCGTATCCGGGGGAAGTGGAATTCCGGACAATCGGCATTGCCTGATTATAGAGCTGGAGTCCCCTGACTCTGTCGCGTTCCTGTGAATTCATGTATTTCCCGGAGCCGCGGTGTTGCCCGCGTTCGAATTTTCCGGAAATCATGAAGCCGGAATGGTCGCCATACATGAATGATTGGGCCGCTTTTTGCAGAAACATCCAATCCTGCGGGTTTTTCGCGATGGCATTCTCTCGGAATTCATCCACTTCATTCACTCGGTTGAGCCTGTTCAGACAGTCAATCGCCCTCGACAGACTCTCTCCGGCCTGTTTCGGTACTTTTCCCCCGCCCAGCGTAAGTTTCGAATAAATGTCATAGGCGTCCTTGTAGTTTCCCTGATTGAAAAGTTTTGTGGCGTTGTCATACAGTGTGGTATTTTCATCTGCTGCCGACATGATGCCTGAAAGAAGAAAGGACAGGATTACCGTAAACGAAAGTAAAGACTTTTTCATAAATCTCCTTCATGTCTTTTTGTTTTCCGGTGTAATACTCGTTGTATTTCACCTTTTCATGTATAAAGACGAACCATTCGGCGATTTATTAGAATATAATGGCAATTTTCAGAAAATACATTTTTTAAGCCAAGTCATCTCAGATCCTGAGTCCCATCATGAGCTCGTGGCAGACGATTGGCTTTTCCGGGAACGCCGACTGTCTAGTCGGCTTTGGAATTCAGAATAATTCTTTTTATGCTTTCGGAGCTTTTTTTGGATTTTATTTCGTATTCATGTTTTTGTGCTTCAGAGCGGGTTGCGAATGGGTCGGAATGAACTAATATCCATGGACCTTTGTTTCTGGTAGATTTTGACTCTCCTGAATTATGCTCGCGGAGTCTGTTGTCGAGATTTGCCGTGTGTCCCACGTAAAATTTGCCTGAAGTCTGACTTTGAATGATGTATGTGAAGAACATGGTGTTTTCCCGATGCCCTAGTGGCATGCTTGGGAATCTCCAACCAATTTACACACGGAAATTATTTAAGTGTGTAAAGATGGTCGGGGCGAGAGGATTCGAACCTCCGACTTCTTGGTCCCGAACCAAGCGCTCTAACCAGACTGAGCCACGCCCCGAAAATGATAGCCAAAAGAACATGAAAACAATTTTACGCGATAATTCCGTCTAAATTGGTCGGACATGCACCTCCGACTTTCCCGAGACCCGCCTTGGCGGCGTGCTCGGGACGCTCTAACCAGACTGAGCCACGCCCCGAAAAAATAGATCAGGTGATCAAGGTAACTGCAAAAATAAAAACTGCAATCAGAATATCAGGATTCTTTTTTGTTCAGAGAGACGATGACACTTTTATGACTGACTGATTCGTCGGACTCGGAACTTTCGGTTTTTATTTCACTATCTTCTTTAAGTGTTATATGGACAATACGTCTGTCGTGTGAATTCATTGGAGGGAGAGAGACGGATTCACCCCAGCGTTTAACTTCTTTGGAGGCATCGATGGCCTGCTGGCGTATGCGCGCTTCATGTTCTTCATCGGGTTCCTGGGCGGATGAATTCTGTTCGCTGAATCTCCTGCTACTGTCGCGTTCACCGCCTCTGCCGCCACGGTCATCTCTGCCGCCACGGTCATCTCTGCCACCACGGTCATCTCTGCCGCCACGGTCGCCTCTGCCGCCACGGTCGTCTCTGCCGCCCGGTTCATCTCCCCTGCGTTCATCTCTGTCCATTCCGCCACTGTCGTCACTTTTACTGCGATCATCGTCGCCTTTGGGACGGTCATCCCTTCCGCGCATTTCACGCGGTTTTTTAGAATATCCATCAACATCGATAGTTATTCTGGGACTTTCAGTGTCATTTCTCTGGACCATTCTGTTGACGAGGAGTTGGAGGTGATCAAGCGTCTGTCCTTTGCGTCCGATTATTCTGCCTGCGTCCTCACTTACGGCAAGTAGGGCAATGCGGCCATTCCTGTCTTCGGCTTTGACATTCGCATCTAGCCCGAGGTAATCCAGCATTGTTGCAAGAGTTGTTGACGCTTTCTTCATTTTCTCTTCGATTGGCATCGGTGTTACATTTTCAGCCATTTTCATGTCTCCTTGTTCTTGATTTAATAAGATAACGGTCAAGCCGGTTTTTTTACAAGCGGTTCATTTTTATCGATTCTTTTATTTACGAGAAGCTGGATAATGCTTATAATCTGACTGACTGTCCAGTAAAGTGTGAGGCCTGAGGGAAGGGAATACAGCATCACAAGCATCACAAGTGGCATTATCATCATCATTTTCTGCTGGATTGGATCGGCTGCCGACGGGGTCAGGTATTGTTGCAGAACCATGGTGATTGTCATAAGCAGTACCAGTGGATTTATTGCCAATTCTATTCCAGGTATCGTTGCGATTGTATCGGGTCTTGACAGATCCACAGCCCACAGGAAGGACGCCTGCCGGAGTTCAATTGCCCCGTTCAGTGCAAAGTAAAGAGCCGTGAAAACAGGTATTTGCAGGAGAATTGGAAGGCATCCACCCATGGGGTTAACCTTGTGCTCCTTATAAAGCTGCATTATTTTGGTGTTCATTTTCTGAGGTTCGGCCTTGTACTTTGTCCTTATTTCCTGGACAAGAGGCTGTATCTTCTGCATTTTTCTCATTGAAGCGTTAGCCCTGTCGGTTACCGGCCAGAAAAGCATTTTCACAATCAGGGTGAGGACGATGATGCTGAGTCCGTAGCTGCCACAGAATTTTTTCAACCATATGAGGGCCACAAGCAATCCCTGTGAAATAGGTTCAAACCATTTCCAGCCGAGATACATGGTGTCGGAAGCCTGGGGATCGAATTTCTTTAGCAGCGCAATTTCCTTTGGACCGGAAAAATATGTGAAATTGAAGTTGGCCTTCCCGTTAGCTTCTATTTCCGTCTTCTCAATTATGCCATATGTCTCAAGGACCGCATGGCTTTTCTCATCTCCTGTTTTTTTATCCTTCAATGTCTTCAGTATTTCATTCATCATGTTTCCTTCACCCCTTTTGAACGGGGTTTCCGGTTTCAGGATGCATGCGAAATATTTGTTTGATACGCCAATCCATTTTGAGGGATTGTCTTGGAGTTCGCTGAACGGTTTTTTACCGGCGTCGGTTCGTTTTACTGTGCCTTCCAGACATGAGCTTATGCTGTGTGTCTCCATGAAAAAAGTATCCCCTGAAAGCTCGAGAACGGGGGGGAGACTGCCGGAACTGATATGAATGCCCGGTAAAATCAGGGTCTCCTTGGAAAGATTTTTAACTTCCACCTTATAATCAGTGGTGTAGCTGTCAGTGATCTTCCAGATTTGAGTGATGGTAAAAGTCTGGCCAGCCTCATTTTTGAGTGTTCTGACAAGTTTTAACGCGCTTTCTCCATCTTTTGAAGATTCCACATTCACAGTTTTCAGTTTTTCAATTATTGTGAAAGATAACGCGCCGGGTTCAAAATCCTCATTTATTATAACAGGATGTTTCTTGTCTGTGGAAAGATATTTTTTGAATTCAATTGAAGTCACTGCGCCGTTTGAAGGGTTTATTTTCAAAGCGATGAAGTCATTGGATATTGTCTGATCAGGCAGTTTGGGGACGCTTGCTGGTTCGGTTTCAACTTCTTTTTCAGCGGTTTTTTGGACAGGGATTTTTAAATCAGCCTGGTTTTCGGCAGTAACAGATTCATTTGTCTTTTTTAGAGGCTTTTCTGTGGAAGCGGATGAAAGAGATGATTCCACGGAAGCGGTTTTCGCCTCTTGTTTCTGTTCGGAAGGCGGTATTTGCGGTTTTTTGGGATCTGATGGAAACAGAAAAGGCCACATTACAAGTAGAACCATGCAGACGGCTAAAGCTATGATAGTTTCTTTGTCGAGTTTCATTGAATCACCTTTTCCAGATCATTTTTCAAATATCCACAGTTGTTTTTCTGACCGTGGGAAGGGGGAAATTTATCGGGTGTGGGCTCATATCCGCCCTTGCAGAAAGGATTGCATCTTGCAATTCGCCAGGCGGAGAGGACGGAACCTTTTATCAATCCATGTTTTTGAAGTGCGGTTTGGGCGTATTCGGAACATGTAGGAGTAAAACGGCAACACGGAAACATCCAAGGAGATATGACTTTTCTGTATAGCCATATAAAACCTAGAAACAGATTCACAGGATTTATATATTTCATTGCTCTTTTAACCACATTTCCGCCTTGTTGAAAAAATACATCATCTCTTTCTGCGTTTCCTGAAGGGAACTTTTCAGTAAACCCCTTCTTGCGATCAACAGGATGTGACACGGCCTGACTTTGGCTTTCAGAAGACGTATTGACTCCCTGAGAAGGCGTCTGCACCTGTTCCTTTGAACAGCGCTTTTGCTGATTTTTTTGCTGCAGATTATCCCGAACCGCAATATCTTTGAGTTTTCCGGACATGGCGCTGTAAGCAACACCATCAGTCTTCCCGGGAAGTCTTTTCCTGAATTATGGACATAGTCAAACTCTGAACGAAAAGAAAGTCTTTCCTCTTTTTTCAGTGTAGCTATGCCATGTTGAACGGGGATATTACCCATTTAAGCGCCTTCGCGGATCATTTTTATGAACCGGTGGTCGGGCGTTTCACGCCCGGGAAGTTCGTATGCCGCAGTTACGGCATGCTTGTTCAGGCCGAAAGCGTTTTGCGTCCTTTCTGGCGTCTTCTTTTAAGTACCTGACGCCCGCCGCTGGTTGCCATTCTAGCCATGAACCCTATTCTTCTTTTCCGTACTCTGTTTGACGGCTGAAAAGTCCTTTTCATTTCCGAAATCCCTTCCTTAGTTTTATCAGGTCTGCAATAAGATTTTTATGGTATTTCTAGTTTACAACAACCCGATACCGGCTAGCCGGAGTTTTACACGATTATGATTTTTAAGATTTTTGCGAACAGCTAATATATTACCGGTTCAGATAAAATCAAATCATTGCCCCTCCTTAAGCTTAAATTAAAAAATCAGCTGTCATAAACGGCATTTTCTGTTATTGTATTGCAAAAACAGAAGGTATTGAAATGCAAAAGAACGGATTCGTCGGATTAGAGCTCATAAAGATGAGAAACCGTCTTTCAGAGGCTAAGGATTCCGGGATTAAATATCCGGACATTACGGATTCCTCCATGGAAAAGACTGGGGAAACTTTGCCTCTTCCTCCAGATCCGTCCAGGGACAGGGAGTGGAAAAAGGCCTTGGACAGGCGCTGGGATGAGTTCCGTGTCATAAAAAGGGATTTTACCGGCAGGATCACCGAAAGTCTCGCGTCGCTCCCTGAGGAGATAAGAATTGCAAAAGATCAAACCGCTGAGCTCCAAAAAGCCCTGGAGAAATTCGCATCCCTGCTGGATGATATGGGGAATATTGACGACACGAAGTGGAATAGGGACAATTTCCCATCGGAACTCGGATCAGCAATCAAAAAAGTCGAAAATGTCAGGCTTGAATATCTAAGGATAAATGCAAGACTCCAGGCTCTTCAGCGTGAAGGGAATGCCGCAGAAGGGGATTCGGGAAGAACCCTTATCCCCGAAATCCATTCCGTTTCATGGGCTCAGGGATTCAGGATAGGCGTTGTTTTCTCCACTCCAATGATTATCGGTATGATTGTCTCGGCATTGATCATTGCAATCTCCATATTCCTTGCGCTGAGGACATGATCATGAAAAGAAAAGTTTACTCAGGCAGCGTAAACTATCTCAAATATGATATTAAACGTAAGAAACTCGCCCATTATCTCAAGGCGGGCGGGTTTAAGAAAATCGGAGGTTCGAGAATACGCGGCAATTATACTGACAGAAGAAGACTCGTTCTCGCATCCATAGCCGTTTCAATCATACTCACAGGCCTTTATTTCGTCTTTTTCTGAGACCCGGATACTTTCGCGGAAAGACTTCCGCATATTTTTTAAGCCAAGTCGTCTTAGATCCCGAGTCCCATCATGAGCTCGGGGCAGACGCTTGGCGTTCCCAGGAACGCCGACTGTCTAGTCGGCTCTGTGCAGTTCCTGTGAGGAAAGACTTCCGCCAAGCAAATCCAGGTTGAAAAGTATGGTTATACAGGGGTTTTTATGGTAAAGGTCGAACAGATTCCGGTCGGAGGATTTGACTCGAATTTTTCGTATTTTCTGTATGATGAAAAATCCGGGGATTCGGCGATAGTTGACCCATGCGGGAATATTGACCTTGTAAGAGATAAAATAATGTCAGTCAAGAACTTATTCCCTAAATATATTCTTCTGACTCATGGGCATGGAGACCATGTTTCGGGAGTTGACCAGATCAGAACATTCTTTAAAGCTCCGGTAGTCGCCCATCCATCCTGCTCTTTTAGACACGATCTCGATGTTTCAGACGGTCAGGAACTCGATTTCGGAGATATTTTTATCGAATGTCTTTATTCGCCGGGGCACACAAAAGACAGTATTGTCTATCATCTTTCTGATGATTCGGCGATATTCACCGGGGACACGCTTTTCATTGACTGTTGCGGATATTGTGAGCCCGTTTCAATGTTCAACACGATGAGGCAGGTGATTTTTCCGCTCGCTGATTCAAACGAAGTATATTCCGGACATGACTACGGTCGTTGTCCGCATGCGCCTCTTGGTGTGGAAAAAATTAAAAATCCCTACCTTTCAGCGAAGACATTTGAGAAGTTCCAGGAAGAACTGAAACGCCTGTAAATTAAAGTTGAACACCCAGTATCGATATTGGATATTCTGTTAAGCGGCTTTTAGCCGCGTAATTTAACATTAGGAGGTTCCCATGCCACTCATTAAAATGCAGACTTCGGTGAAATGTTCGGAAGAGCAGAAGAAGTTTCTTGCACTTGCACTTTCAAAAGTATGTTCCCATTGCACAAAGAAGCCTGAAACCTATGTGCAGTCAATTATTGAAGATGATGCGATTATCGCATTTGCGGGAAAAATTGCGAATTCCGCATTTGTCGAGGTGAGGGGAATCGGGGGGCTGACACCTGCCGTGAATAAAGACCTCAGCGCCGCCATAAGCAAACTGCTTGAGGAAAAACTTAAAATCAGCCCTTCGGAAGTGTATGTCAATTTTGTGGAGGTATCAGCGTCTAGCTGGGGGTGCAACGGCTCAACTTTCGGATGACCCTGAAAGTTATTTCGTCGGTTTCATGATCTGGTTGTAATCGGCTCTTTTCTCGGCGATCTTCAGAAGATCCTTCCTTTCCGGAATGGAATATGTGGAAAAAGACTGCGAATCTGATTTCTGATGCCGAGTGCCCCCCGCCTCCAAATCTTTTCGCTGCAGAACCAGCTTGCCAAGAAGCCGTTCAGCAATTTTTCCCGGATGCTTCATTACTTGGCATTCCCATAAGACAATCACTTTCCAGTCAAGTTTGCGAAGTTCGCACTTATTTTTCCTGTCACGTCTGATATTTTTGTCAAATTTTTTCTTCCAGAAGCTCGTCCGGCTCTTGGGCATTGACGATGTCTTGCAACCTTTGTGCCTGTGCCAGAAACAGCCATGAACGAATACGGCGGTCTTATGTCTGGCAAGTACAATGTCGGGATGACCGGGAAGATCTTTGCGTCTGAGGGAGAAACGAAAGCCCATCCTGTGGAGAACCGATCGCACAATTATTTCCGGTTTTGTGTTCTTCGACCGGATCCGGCCCATTATCCAACTTCGCTTTTCCCTGGTGAAGATATCCATCAGAGCTCGTTGTATTTCTTCTTAGACCCTTTTGATTTTTTCAAAGGATATTTTTTCCCGTTTTTCACTAGCTTTCCAGTGAGAGCCTTTTCAATATCTATGTCTAGGTCATGACTCAGCAATAAAACCCAGTAGAGGACATCGGCCAGTTCCTCTCCTATAAGTTTTTTGCTTGATTTCAAATATTCCTTGATGTCTGATTCATTTTTCCACTGGAAATGCTCCATGACTTCGCCCGCTTCGAGCATCAGGGACAATGCGACGTCCTTAGGGTTGTGGAATTGCTTCCAGTCGCGCGCATCACGAAAGGCGATCACCTTCCGGGTCAGATCATCAACAGTTCTCATTTTTCCCATTTTGGAACCTCTGATATGTATTGTTGCCTGAATATAATCTTCCTCCACTGTCTTGACAAGATCATCCAAGTTATGTATAATCTGTTTCTCATGTGTAATTGATAGTGTATTTTTTATTGAAGGGATATATGACATGAAACAGTTTATCAGCCTGAATAAGCTTGGAGTGAAAACATTTTTCATTATGGCCGGAGTATTTTTTGCTATTGCGTATCTTAGCTTGAATGCCGGGGCGGAAACCAAACTGGCAAACAAAGATACTTCAAACAAGACTGACAATAAACAAACAATAGTTGCGAAAGCCGCAACCGTCCCTTCCGAGGCCGATTTTACAAAAGTCACTGGGAAATGCGTGCAATGCCATAATATGCAGTTTTCGTCCATGGATAAGCTTAAAGAAATAAAATGGGTTGTCCCAGGCAATCCTGAAGCCAGTAAAATCTATAATGTCATAGGCAAGAATAAAAAACCTAACGGAACCTACCATAATCTGACAGATACGGAAAAAGCGACTCTGAAAGACTATATCAAAAATCTGAAGTAACATGGAGCCAGTCCGCAAAAAGCTATTTGGACTGGCTACATGTAAGATATCACGCCAGTCAATCTTCCACTTCTATATCCTCAACATCGGTTTCCGTGGAAACCGACTGTCCGAGTATTTCAACATTTATGGTTATCATGGTCTTGCCTTTTCTTTTCTCGGCAACACCTCTCATCCCTTTGAGGGGACCTGATCTTACAATAATCTTTTTCCCTGGCACCAGTTCCGGCCTTACAATGACATCCGCCTCACCTGTAAGCTTCTCAATCATCTGGATATCGCAAAGATCCCCTATCAGCTCCTTCTCGCTTTTTTCATTCATCTGAAGCCTATAGACTATCCTTCCTGAAAGCGCGGCCGTCTGATACAGATCATGGTTCATGGAACAGAAAACATATCCGGTAAACATCGGTATATAGAATTCAACAGTCCTTCTCTGATAACGCTTTACACTTCTCCGCAATGGAAGATAAAACACGATCCCATGCGCTTCGCAGTATTCAATGAATTTCTTCTCCTGCCTGGGCTTTGTCCGTACCGGTGTCCAAAGCAATCCCGGAGAATTCGATATGTTCATCCCATTGTTTTTCCGCATGAGTATTTTGAAATAATCTTCATTCATAATAATTTATCCTGCAGGTATAAAAACCATGTCTTTGTATGATTTATCCCCGTATAGACCGGAAATTTTTTCCATTATCATCTTTTTACTGTAATTTTTCAGTTCCATCATCCAGGCACTGTTGGCGACTTCAACGTAGATTATCCCGTTTTTTATATTCTTTGGCTGTGCGATATTTGCGATATCTTTTCCAACAAGCTCCTCCCAGTCGCATTTCAGCCTTATCAGGTCGGAATTGTCGGAATTTATGGAATTACTGACAATATTATTTAACGCCTGCTGTATTGGGACGACATCTGGAAGATGGGCTATCATTTCTGTAGAACCGGTCTCTTTGCCGTACCACTCTTCGAGGATTGAGGCAAGAGGTTCGTATTCCCTCCATTTTTCCCCTCGGGCAAAGGCGATTAATTTGGTTTTCTTGCAGGTCATCAGCTATACAGGCAAAATAGTCGCGGGACTAACATTACCGCATGGAAACCAAGTTTAAACGGGGCTATGAAACCGGTTCCAATATTTTCGCATCCGTTAGAGAACAGGCCGAAAGGCAATCCAAGTGTGACTTCCAGAAAACCTACAGGCAACATGAAAACATCTATCATGTCCTTGAAAATATCAATCATGCCCACTCCGGCATTAATCAGACCCTTCAAGGCATACTGGGCAGCAGTTTCGGCAACCGGTATCGCATAAGGCAATATTATCGGCGCAAGTATGCCGATCGTCACCGGATCCATTGCTTTGGCTTTTGGAATTTCCACTCCCATGAAAGCCACAGCAACCAGAACAATAATCAACAGTTTTTTCATGGTTTTCACGTTTTTCTGGTTTTTTTCTGTTTTGTCTTCTTGTATAAAATATACTCTACGGAGTCAACAAGGGCCTCCCATGAAGCTTCGATTATATTTTCACTGACTCCAACTGTGCCCCATGTCTCATTCCCGTCACTGGACTCAATAAGAACCCTAGTTTTAGCCGCAGTCCCATCTTTGCTGTCGAGAATCCTGACTTTGAAATCTGTCAGATGGACATCTTTTATTCCCGGGAAAAATCTCATCAACGCCTTTCTAAGTGCTAGATCCAGCGCGTTGACAGGGCCATCTCCCTCAGCAGCAGTTAGTTCCTGCTGACCCAATACTTCAAGTTTTACAGTGGCTTCTGTAAAACAGGGTTCATCTTTTCCCCTCTTTTCAATTATTACCCGGTAACCGTTTAATTTGAAAAACGGAACATGTGATTTAAGAATCTTTTTGGCAAGCAGATGGAATGAAGCGTCCGCCGATTCAAATTCATAACCCTCGTTTTCCATTTGTTTCAGGGTCTGCAGAATCTCCTTGATTTCATCGCCTTTCTCATCAATGTTGATGTTATGCTCGGCAATTTTCATGAGTATGTTGCTTCGGCCGGAGAGGTCTGAAACAAGAACCCTCCTCTTATTGCCTACAAGTTCAGGTTTTATGTGTTCAAATGTGGCTGGATTCTTGCTTACCGCATTTACATGCATTCCGCCCTTGTGGGCAAAAGAACTGTCCCCCACATATGGAAGTCGTTTGTTGGGATTTATATTTGCGAGATCGTCGACGAAAAGGCTTACCTCCTTTAAATGCTTAAGCTGATTCCTGTCAATTGACGACATTTTCATTTTTAGCTCAAGTGAAGGTATGATTGAACACAGGTTGGCGTTTCCACAGCGCTCTCCGAAACCGTTTATGGTCCCCTGTACGTGTCGGGCCCCGCTGTCAACAGCGGCAATTGAATTAGCCACCGCAAGCTCCCCGTCATTATGGCAGTGAATTCCAAGAATCACCTCCTCTGGCAAAACCGATTTGACTTTTTGGCAGATTTTACTTATTTCTGACGGGAGCATTCCTCCGTTTGTATCGCATAGGACGATTGTGCTGGCGCCGTTTTTGCAGGCGGCCCTGAGGACATCAAGGGCATATTCCGGACTGTCCTTGAATCCGTCAAAGAAATGTTCAGCATCAAAAATCACCTCTTTCCCGTGGGCCTTGATATACTGGCAGGAATCCGATACGATTTCTATATTCAAGTCGGGCTTGATTTTAAGGACATCGTGGACGTGGAGCAGCCAGCTTTTACCGAAAATAGTGACAACTGGGGTGCAGGCTTCGAGAAGTTTCCTTATATTTTCATCGGCTTCAACTTTTACACTGGCGCGTCTTGTGCTTCCAAAAGCCGCTATCCTGGCATTTTTAAGTTTTTTCCCCTTGATGTCTTCAAAAAACGCCATGTCTTTTGGATTTGAACCCGGCCATCCGCCTTCAATGTAGCTGACTCCGAGAACATCAAGCCTCTCGGCTATACGTACTTTGTCGTAAACGGATAATGAGACACCTTCAGCCTGTGTTCCATCGCGAAGGGTCGTATCATAAATACTGACTTTTACTCTACCGGTTTTTTCTGACATCTTGTATCTTTTCTTTAAAATAAAATATTTTATAGATATGGCAAACCGCAGAATATATACCGGAAAACGGCTCAAGACAAGTTAAACCCCCTTCAAAGACCATTCCTCAAAATTGAAGCCGTAATCATTGCCCTAAAGACCGTTTTTCTTGGCTTCATCCCAAAGGCCGTCCATTTCACCGGGGGAAGTATTTTCGGGGGATTTTCCGGCGGAGGCCAGTTTCTCCTCGATATACCGGAATCTTCTTTCGAACTTCTGAATAGTGCAGGCAAGTATTTCTTCGGCAGATGTCCCTTTTCTAAAACGGGCAAGGTTTACGGCTGAGAAAATAAGATCTCCTATTTCCTCGTTTACAGATTTCTCATCACCTTCGGCAATCGCTTTTTTAAGCTCTCCCGTCTCCTCTTCTATCTTCTCTATGATTTGCTGTGAGTTGCTCCAGTCAAATCCGACTTTGGCGGCTTTCCTCTGCATCTCATGAGCCCGGGAAAGAGCCGGCAAATGTCTGGGGATTCCGTCCATCAGTGATTTTCTGTCCTTGTTCCTTTCCTTCTTTTCCTGTTTTTTAATGACCTCCCAAAGTTCAATGACTTCACCTGAATTTTCTGCTTTCCCATCTCCAAAAACATGGGGATGGCGGCGGATCATTTTTTCTGTAATTCCTCTTGCCACGTCTTCAAAAGTGAATTCCTTGTTTTCTTCCGCTATCTGGGAATGGAAAACTATTTGCATCAGGAGGTCTCCCAACTCTTCGCATATTTCCTCTGGATTTTTGTCGTCAATAGCGTCCATGAGTTCGGCGCATTCTTCCATGAGGTATTTTTTAAGGGATGAATGAGTCTGTTCCCGGTCCCAGGGACAGCCCTTCTTAGAGCGGAGTTCTGCCATTACCAATATGAGCTGATCAATGGAAATGGAGCGGATATGTGGTTTCGAATGAGGCATAGTATTACGGTTCAGTGGAAGATCGGGGACTATAAACCCCTTTTTCTGTTTTCGCTGAATTTTGTTATAGCTTCGCGCACATCCGGCGGAATGTCATTGAAATGGGTGTAAACTGTCCGTTTCCCTTCGAAAACCACCGTGTATATGTTTTTCACTTCATCGATATCTTCAAGGCCCCCGATCTGGCTACGGAGTTCCTTAGGCATTTCATTGAGGGAATCATAAATCAGATATTTACCTTCTGTTTTTATGATATAATGCTGCGGGGGAGGAGTCACGGCAATGGGTATCGTGTGTGATATTTTTGAAACGTCCTCTTCATCTAGGAATCTTACATCAGAGGTGTCAATTTTTTTTATGGGTTTCTTTTTCCCAAAAAGCTTGTTCAAAAAAATCATTAATTTCTCCAGTTATACAGGGTATTATTATATAACATATAATTGGTTTTTGCAATACCTGTTATGCGGAAATCTTAATATTTCATGTGCTGGACGCAACAGCTCAGTCTATGCTGTCCGGGCGGAATAAAGTTACAAAGGCACAAAGTGGAAAAAGATAACAAAGAATGAAATAAAGAAGTGGTGGCAAGGGTCGGAATTGAACCGACGACACAAGGATTTTCAGTCCTCTGCTCTACCAACTGAGCTACCCCGCCACTTTTTAACAAGGAGAGGTAATAAACAGTAAATTTCAAAGTTTTCAATGCGGCAGTGAAACTTTCCAGCGGAAAAATTAGTTGAACACTGCAGCAATATGCATTTCCTCATTCCACTTGCGGATGAGAGATGGAGCCAATGATCGGATTTGAACCGATGACCTGCTCATTACGAATGAGCTGCTCTACCAACTGAGCTACATTGGCATGAATCACATAATATGCTTATCATTAATGCGTTATGTTGTAAATCGATATCCACTTATAATCATTAATGTATGCCATTATAAGGCGTTATTATCGTCAAAAAGCAATCAAAAAAGCAATCAATCATTTTGAGGCTAAAAAGGTTTCCCTATAAATGAACCCATCAAATCTAAAAGCAATCAAAACTAAATAGCCTCTTATCTATCTGCTTTTGAAACAAGTTCCTAAAATATCCCTATTTGTCCAAGTTTCAAAACATTCATTCAAAAAGCAATCAATAAAAGCAATCAAGGATTGTTGCCGTACTTTTTGATTGGGAATTTATAAAAATAGTATGTCACTAAAAATGAACGCCAATTAATCGTTTCAGATTTAAAAGTCTTAACTATAATACTGTTTCATTTTTTTATTCCCAGCCAGTCACCCATTCCTATCCACCCGTTGTCTTTGTAAGTTTTGTCAGGAGATGCCGAAATATCATCCGGTTTCGGCGGTTTGCCGGGGAGTTTCCCCTTGCAATATTGGTGCCATTCTTTTCCGGAAGAGAAATTCAATCCCTGGGCAAACTTGCGAGCATCCTTGAAGGGTCGGTATTCCCTTAGTCTTAGAGCGATGGTTCCCGTTCCAAGCCAATCACCAAAACCTATCCACCCTTCGTCTTTGTAAGTTTTGTCAGGATTGGATGGAATGTCATCCGGTCTCTGCGGTTTGCCGGGAAGTTTACCCTTGCTGTATTGGCGCCATTCAGTAGATGAAGTAAGTTTCAATCCATGGGCAAACTTGCGAGCATCCTTAAAGGGTCGGTATTCTCGTAGTGCATTGGACACGTTACCAGTGCCCAGCCAGTCCCCCATTCCTATCCATCCTTTGCCTTTGTAAGTCCGATTTGGATATGCCGGAATGTCGTCCGGTTTCGGCAGTTTTTCGGGAAGTTTTCCTTTGCAGTATTGGTGCCATTCAGTAGATGAAGTAAGTTTCAATCCCTGGGCAAACTTGCGAGCATCCTTGAAAGAGCGGTATTCCCTTAGTCTTGGAGCGATGGTTCCCGTTCCAAGCCAATCACTAAAACCTATCCATCCTTTGTCTTTGTAAATGTAGTGAGGACATATCGGAATGTCATCCGGTTTCGGCGGTTTGCCGGGGAGTTTTCCTTTGCTGTATTGATGCCATTCAGTAGATGAAGCAAGTTTCAATCCTTGGGCAAAATTGCGAGCATCTTTGAAAAGACGGTATTCCCTTAGTCTTGGAGCGATGGTTCCCGTCCCCAGCCAGTTGCCCCAGCTGATCCACCCGTTGTCTTTGTAAGTTTTGTTAGGAGATGCCGAAATATCATCCGGTTTCGGCGGTTTGCCGGGAAGTTTACCCTTGCTGTATTGGCGCCATTCAGTAGATGAAGTAAGTTTCAATCCCTGGGCAAACTTGCGGGCATCCTTAAAGGGTCGGTATTCTCGTAGTGCATTGGACACGTTACCAGTGCCCAGCCAGTCACCCATTCCTATCCACCCGTTGTCTTTGTAAGTTTTGTGAGGAGATGCCGAAATATCATCCGGTTTCGGCGGTTTGCCGGGAAGTTTCCCCTTGCAATATTGGTGCCATTCTTTTCCGGAAGAGAAATTCAATCCTTGGGCAAACTTACGAGCATCCTTGAAGGGTCGGTATTCTCGTAGTGCATCGGACACGCTACCAGTCCCCAGCCAGTCACCCATTCCTATCCATCCTTTGCCTTTGTAAGTCCCATTTGGATCTGCCGGAATGTCGTCCGGTTTCAATGGTTTGTTGGTGAGTTTCCCTTTGCAATATTGGTACCATTCTTTTCCGGAAGAGAAATTCAATCCTTGGGCAAACTTACGAGCATCATTGAAGTTACGGTATTCTCGAAGTGCATTGGACACGTTACCAGTGCCCAGCCAGTTACCCATTCCTATCCATCCTTTGTCTTTGTAAGTGCTGCGAGGAGATGCCGGAATGTCGTCCGGTTTCAATGGTTTGTTGGTGAGTTTCCCTTTGCAATATTGTTGCCATTCTTTTCCGGAAGAGAAATTCAATCCCTGGGCAAACTTGCGAGCATCTTTGAAGAGACGGTATTCCCTTAGTCTTGGAGCGATGGTTCCCGTTCCAAGCCAGTCACCCATTCCTATCCACCCGTTGTCTTTGTAAGTTTTGTGAGGATGTACCGGAATGTCATCCGGTTTCGGCGGTTTGCCGGGAAGTTTCCCCTTGCAGTATTGATACCACTCAGTAGATGATGCAAGTTTCAATCCGTGGGCAAACTTGCGTGCATCCTTGAATGGGCGGTATTCCCTTAGTCTTGGAGCGATGGTTCCAGTTCCGAGCCAATCTCCCATTCCTTTCCATCCTTTGTCTTTGTAGGTTTTGTAAGGACATGTCGGTATGTCGTCCGGTTTTGGCGTTTTGCTGGGAAGTTTCCCCTTGCTGTATTGGTACCATTCATCGCTTGATTCAAGGTTAAGTTCTTGGACAAACCTGCGAGCATCCTTGAAGGGTCGGTATTCTCGTAGATTATCGGACACGCTACCAGTTCCGAGCCAATCACCAAATCCTATCCATCCTTCGTCTTTGTAAGTTTTGTCAGGATTGGATGGAATGTCATCCGGTCTCTGCGGTTTGCCGGGGAGTTTACCCTTGCTGTATTGGTGCCATTCAGTAGATGAAGTAAGTTTCAATCCCTGGGCAAACTTGCGAGCATCTTTGAAGAGACGGTATTCCCTTAGTCTTGGAGCGATGGTTCCAGTTCCAAGCCAATCACCAAAACCTATCCATCCTTTGTCTTTGTAAATCAGATGCGGACATGTTGGGATATCCTCTGGTTTTGGTGACTTGCCATTTAGTTGTCCCTTCCC
Organism: Victivallis vadensis; assembly: GCA_945883805.1. GTDB lineage: Bacteria > Verrucomicrobiota > Lentisphaeria > Victivallales > GWF2-50-93 > GWF2-50-93. The sequence continues at coordinate 22,100 of CAMCYE010000020.1, forward strand.
GTATTGAAACCATTCTCCTTGTGATGCTAACTTCAATGTATGTACAAATCTTCTTGCATCCTCAAATAGCCTCCATGACAACTTGGCCAATCGAGACCAGCATTTGAGTTCGATGGATTCAATGAACTGATCAGCATCAATCTTGACTCCAAGAGGAATGTCAATATCCACAGGAATGCTTTTGCCATTTGGCCTCTTGCCTCTTGATATTGCTCTGAAATATTCGATTATGCGTTCATCGTTTGAGGCAAGAGCCTTCAATACCGAAATTAGTGTCTCGAAAGCAGTTCCTTCAAGATTTATGTCTAAATCTTTTTCCTCGTCAACAAGAATCGGGACTATAACATAACCAAATTCCTTGCCCTGGTAAGGACGAAGAGCCCTGCCAACAGCCTGAACAATATCAACTGCACTTCCTCTCGGATCAGCAAATAAAACACAGTCTATGTTGGGAACATCTACACCTTCCGTAAGGCACCTGGCATTTGTAATTAGCGACTTTTCTGATTTTTCAAAGCAGTCAATTTCTTTTTTTCTTACTGCTGTTGGTGTCGAACCGGAAACATGAAAAGTATCAAGCTGTCCATACTCATTGTTGAACGTATCTGTCAAAACATCTTGAGTCCCTTTGAAGGCAATAGCTCTAGATATACTGCTATGAAATGATACAGCATGCTTGATGGGATATTTAATCATGGCTTTCCGGAGAGCAATTGCACCTGCAAGCATTCCAGCTTCGACATCCTTGTCCCATCTTCCTTTGTCTGGGCGCACATACAAGTTGTCTTCGACTAATCTAGCTATTTCAGAACGTTTAACATTAATTGTGACTATCTTATAATCGCTTAATATTGGCGGGGTTTGCTCTACTGCTGTCTTGAAGGACAGCAGATTGAAAGTATCACCATAGGTGTCAGGATCTTCCATGCTGGCAATTGCTTCACTTGAACCAAGATACCTTCTCTCGGTAGCTGTCATAAAAATGCGCCGTTTTATTTCAATGTTGTCATCGTAGATAAGATGACTGAACAGGCTGTCCTTCTTACCGGCAGTCTTGTGGGCTTCATCAAATATACCGAGGTCAAAAATTATCTTTGCTTTTTTTGAAGCCGCAGATATGGTTTTACCGCTTTGATATGTTGTGATGACAACTATCTTGCCTTTACTATTATTCCTAAGCCAGTCAGCGATCTCTTCAGTATCAGTATGGACATGAACGCCTAGGTCTTGTACAAGCACAGCCATGTCATCCTTTTCAAACTCCCTAACCGTTTCATCACTACATACGCAAATCCAACGGATCTCCTTTTTGTTTGCATATGATTCCCTTGTCCATACACCAAGGGTCTGTTGTATAAGGGACAGGCTTGGAACCGCCACAAGAATCGAGTTGGATTTTAATTTCTCCGCAATCCAATAAGCGGCGAGACTTTTTCCTGTTCCACAAGGCATTATCATCTTGCCCCGTGTATTTTTCTCATGGATGAAATGTTTTTCAGCGTTACTTATGGCGAGTTTTTGGTGAGTCTTGGGCTGGAGAGGCGTTGGAAGAAATGCTTTGCCGGACAAACAACGATGAATCTGAAGAAAAAACTCATTGCTTAGTTCTCGCCATTTGTCGCCAGCGCAAAAGCTTATCTTGTTTTCATATAATTCAAGCTTATGACTGAAACGGTCGGCTGTGGTACAGACAAGCGCAAGAGATATGCCTCTGCATATTCCGAAAGCAAGGTCTGTAAAAGTGCTTAGCTCTTTTCTTGTGAGAGAATGGTTCTCGTCTTCACGGTATTTGCACTGTACAGCCCAATATTCATCGTCGTTCGTTAGCGCCAATAAGTCAATGCCTTCATCCTGTATGGGAAGATTGAGCTTCTTTCTAATATCACGGGGAACATCTTTTAGGAGCCAGACATCTTTAAGTTTTGTAGCATACTCGGGGTGGAGTTTGAGATAATAAAATGCCAACGTTTCGAAGGAATCACCCTTTGATTTATTATCAATATGCGCCAAGGCTGACCTAAATTCATCCCAAGAATTAGATTGAATCAGAATTTTATTATTAAAACCAGCCATGCCGCCTCTGTGCCGTGAAGGGTATGTAATACTCGCCGACATACTTGTCGCTGATATACTTGATTAAAAAAATTACCAAACAGGACATTTTATGTACTATTACGTTATTTACTGTTTAAAAACAGCCTCAATTGCCAATAATATGTACGTTTTTGAAACAGGAAATACAATATGCCCCGCAAAAAATACTTTCCGCCCCATCCAGACGGCAGGCAAATAATCCTTGAAATCAAAATTATTCAATGTCAATTACCTATAGACTTTAACGAGGTGACTTATGAAAGGCAAAAGAAAAACTTCTCAATGCGAAACCATAGAAGAAAAACACGCACGGCTATATAAAGAGTATTTGAAGACCCCTCTTACGAAATATGAATACCTGTTCTTGGAAACCGTAAAAGGAGAACAGAAGAATGACTGGCTTTACAATCAATACCTCAAGACCCTTCCAAAAGATGAGGTTGTCCAGTTACTTACAGGGTCGGATGATGATGAATGAAATCCCAAATCACATATTTTCATTGCGGTAACCAACTCAAAGCAACTCTCTCTACTGAAATTCAGGAAATTGAATCCGCAGTCGCAGGAGTGGAGTGGTCACCCTCATTCAAGCACACAGGCAATGACGTTGACCATGCCCACCAGACCGGCTACAATCGGGCATTCAAAGACCAGTTCTCTAGTATGGGATGGGAGTTACAACCAACTCTCCGGACTGAGCCAAAACTAATTGGAGACTTCCGCAAGGGACTTGTATTTGTGGAGGTGCAGTTTGGGAACAGTTCAACTCTCTATCGGGATTATTACAAATTCCAATATGGTCTTGCTAATGGATTGCTATCCTTGGCAGTGCTTATAGTGCCGACTTCACCATCTAAATTCTTCCCAACTAGACCCAAAAGCGTTAACAATATGGCAGAGTATATACTTGCAAAAACATATCTTACTGTGCTTCCAATCAATGTTCCTACAATGCTGGTAGGTCTTTTGCCAGCTAATTGAAGGAAGACATTTTGTTATATCGTTGCAATATCTAAAATCACAAATCCTTGCATTTCCCCGGCTCATCGGCAATCTCGATTTTGCTCATTCTGTCTATTTTGAAAGTTCTCTTTTCGTTTCTCAAATAACAAAATCCTACTACACAAGTAGATTTGCCAACCCTTTCAAGGTTGCTTGGCTTTATTGCCCTAAAACTTTGTTCCCCTTCATATTTCTCATATTTAAAATTCAATATTTTGTTGTTTTTAATTGCATCTTCTATTAGCCTAATCTTCTTTTCATAATTAGATATTTTACCTATATCACTAATTTTATTTTCATTAAATTCGTCAAGTCCATGCGATCCAGCATGACATCTAGCGCATAATGGAATCAAGTTGTCTGCTTTATTGGAACCCCCCTTGCCTAATGGAACTCTATGATGCGCCTGAAGAGGACTACCTCTGAAGCTTGGAGTACCACAAGTTTGACAGACACGATGTAACTTTATTAAATTATCATGCCTTTCTTTCCAATCTGGAGGATACTGCATCCAATAATCATACAAACCCATGAGCTTCTGCTTGTTATCATTATTTTCCTGTTTATGCTGGTTACCCAAGATATTTAATCGAGCTTGCTTATCATTCAAACTCTTTTCAACTTCAAGTAATTTGGAAGGTTTATTTGAAAATATACGACTTAGATTATTCAAGAAACCTTTTTCTTTTCTAATCACTTCACGCAACTGCGGAATTTCAATCATTTGCAGATGGTTAATCGTATCTTCTAGAGAACTTCTGAAATTAACCAGATCTTCATAACATTTCCTATGATATTTTTCACCGTTCGCAAGCAATTCTCCGCCTTCACATTCTTTAGCACATATTTTGCAGTTTTTAAATATGCCTTGTACAATGAAATTATGCTTGCAAGATGAGCATTCCAGATTTAATCCATATCTGTCTTCGTTAAACTCAACCGAGACATTGCATTTAGGGCAAGGTATTGATGTGGGCATTTTATGATACCATGTAGGTTAATTTATATATTTTTAATCTACCCACTTTACCATAAAAAACAATACCCCGACCCATCCGAATGGCAGGCGAATGCCATCCAGACAAGCCGTAAAAGTGCTAGTTTGTTAAGTATTCTGATTTCAGCTTTTTGTGAATTTATATTTCCCTTATTGTCTACTCCTTTCCGGTTATATCATTCGATACAGTCTGGAGAATACCTATACATAACAATTCCTTTTCTATGCTAAGTAGTCAGGCGAAGCACCTCCCCACTCCCTTGGTGCGGAGATGCCTGCCCCTCTTCCTTCTGCTAACCGGCAGAAGGGGCAAGAGAAAGATGTCGTGCAGAGACAGGTGTCATGGTGTCTCCGTCCTTCGGGCATCCTTGCCTACGCATGACACAAACCCACACATCTCATGAAGTCTGCTCCATGTCCGCTCACCATAACGATCGATAAAATCTTCTTCGGATAGATTCGATGTCATGTGTGTCAACTTGCCCTCAAGAGTCCAAAGGTTGTATCTCTGTCCAATAAACTCACCGACAATCCCTGCGTTGCCAAAGTGTTTGACCTCTCGCTCCGCACCGATGTCATCGATAATGAGTTCCTTGTACTTCCAATCGGCAACCCATTCGCTAAAACCCTTGTCACCTCCAATGGCATACTGGACTGCGAGTTCCTGCGCCTCGACAAACTCGATACCGAAGTGAGATGAGAGCAGTCGCATCGCATGAGTTTTCCCTGTACCTACTCCACCGAAAAGCAGGAGTCCTGCGGAGAGGTTCGTAAACCCCTCTCTCTTGGCATGTCGCAGGGCAAAGTAATGAGCGACCTGTTCAAACATCTTCTGATTGCGGTCATCAAACTTGTACTTCTGCAAGAAAGTTTTGTAGTGACCGACCCACTTTGACACCATAATTACATCGGCATCATTCTTCTCGACCTCAAGAAATTTCTGTATATCGTGTATCATCGTGTGAACCCCCTGTTGGACTTCTCCATCCTTTCGTACTCTGCATCGGCAACTGGCTTGGCGAGAATATGAGGGGCAATTGATGCTTTACATGTTTTGCCGAACCCATTCCCCAACCATTTGGTTATCCTCTTGGAAGTTTCCCATGTCTTTTCCATCTGGAACTTCATTCTCCCCGATGCTGACTTCTCCGCAAAGTGCGCTATGAACTTTTCCTTGTCAGTTTCAGGCATCTGTTTTTCCAATGCCCATTTGCCGACATCCTGAAGGAAGTCATCCAGAGTCCAGGTCTTGAAAGATTTCTCTCTGACATGTGGATGGGTGGGCATCTGACCTTGGTCAGAGGCAAGAGGTTCTCCCTCTCTCACACTCTTACTCTCATTATCACTCTTACTTTCCTTTTTAATTTCATTTTCATTCTTAATCTTAATCTTAATGTCCAAGGTATCCTGAAGGTCACCTTGAGGACACCTTGGGTTCAGCCTCATTTTTTGAAGTGCTTTTATATGCGCACCTTTTTTGCCACCTTGAATTTTCTTCTCAATAACCTCCATGAATTCTTGGCGTTGTTCATCTAGGAACTTAATGACAATCTTCTTGTCGGGAGTTATGCTGAAGCACTCCTTAAGGTCACCTAAAGCACTCCTTAAGGTGTCCTCTCCTATACGCATCCTTACGGCAAGGGATTTTTCATCTAGCTCCATGTCTGCATTCTTGTGCCAATACAGGGCGCACAACTCTATAAAAACACCCTTTGCCACAGGTGAGAGCAATTCAATGTCACCCATGAACCATTCGCTGGGATAGAACTTCCAATAGGGCATTTCACGCATTGGCAACCTCCTTGCAATCAAGGAGCTGTTCGATGTTTTGCATGGTGTACCTGACGGCTCTTCTGCCTGCCAGTTTGATTGGCTTTAGCCTGCCTGCTTTTTCAAAATTGACAAGACTCTGAATGCAGCAGCCCAGGACTTTGGAAGTTTCTTTCCTATCGACCAGATTCGGTCGAGGAGGTCTACCGTCATCGTCTTTGATTGCCGTCAGTTGGGATAGGGTTGCAGAGGAAATCAAACCACTGTCTACGAAAGGTTTGAGTGCCTGCTTCACTAATTTAGTCTCATTTGGGGTCATATTTCTACCCCCAGTGCGAGTCTTTGCAACTCGGAGTAAGGGACTCGGATTGCCCTGTTTATCCGTACCGTTTTTATCTTGTTCGACTTGTATAGGCGGTACATGGAAACATAAGACAACGAGAGCATCCCGCCTGTCGCTTGAAGGGAATAGAGGAGTTTGGGAGTGGGAATAGTTTCTTTTGTAGGGTTGCTCATGACCGCACCCCTTTCGGGAAGATTACGAATTCCGGCACATTCAATGCCTCGCAGATTCGCCTGCGGTTTTCAGCTTTAGGATTCGGGACTCTCTGATTGTAAATCTTCGACAGGGTCACACGGGATATCTTCGTTATCTCCGAAAGTGCCGTCAGCGTCATCCCCGATCGCGCCAGAGCTAATGCGAGTCCGACATTCTTGATTCTTGATTCTCTTTTCACAATTCAATCTCCTTTGATTGAACTGCTTTGAATCGCCCCCATAAAATGGAAATGGCAGTCCAAGCAGTGTTGTTGCTTGAACCGCCACCAAAAATGGTCGATTCTTATTTACAGGGCGCTATTACAGCCTTTCTTTTCCCTATGATATTTTTTAAGCGAAACTTTTCATCCTTGCATTCAATGAACCATTATTCATATCTGGATATGCTTCGCGCATCTCTTCAATGAACTTCTCTGGTATTGTTGGTACTTGTAATCCCTCCTTTCGTAGTTGTTCGAGATGTTCCGTGAACCGATACATTGTCATACCGGTATCATGCTTGGTGTACGTTGCCCATTTTGATTTCAATTCATTAAGGATTGCGTTAAAATCTCCCCCCTTGTATATGCATCCCTTGGAAGCCCTTTTAAACCACTCCAGTGTGCCACGAGCCCTCTTGCTATCGAACTCCTTCCGCCCTACCCACATATAGTTACCATCCTTGTCTTCGACTCTCTTCGAGTCAGCAATGCATTGATAAGGACGTTCGCTATAGGGTTTGCTCTGACTAGCATCCCATATGCTTTTTTTCTCCCGTCTTGCCCTATCACTGCATGTCTTGGTTTCACAGTCAGCCGTTTGGCAGTACTTACAGACCATTTAAAGATTCTTTCATTTTATTATTAAAATTCACTTGGTTTTTTTACAATTAACCGTTATGCTCAATTTCTTAATCACGATATAGTCGATTAAGCATATGGATGAAATATTTTTGAAAACCTTTCCTGTTATAATTGTAAACAGATTAGCACAGGTAGGTAACGAGACAAAGGATTATGTGACCACCCTCCTATAAGAAAGGGGTTGTATATTAATCACCTATTCTCTGAGATATCTTATAGTTTTCTGCAATTATCCCCTTTATGCATTTACGATATGCCTAACATCCTGAAGAAAAGAACATCATGTGACCACTTAACCTCATAAACGAGTCCTCTTGCCGTTTAAATAAAGTTAAGCCACAGGAACCGTTGCACGAAATATTTTCCGTCCACCATACCTGTCAAACCGTCACCCTATACTACGTATAGGGGCAAGCCCCTACAGAGCATACGGAGTTGAAGCTTCATTGGCAGGCGCATCGGTGACACATTTGCATAAAAAAGCCCCACGGATTTCTCCGAGGGGCGTTGAGTGTCAATCGATAGGGTTAAATTAAGCGGATTCCTCTTTGCCGGTTCCATTTAGAATGGCTACAAGCTTAACCTTGGTATCCACCGAAATTTCTGCTGATTCAATCAATTCCAAGGCACTTTTCAGACGTTTTTTCAGTTCGTCCAGTTCGGATGCAGGGGTGATGTCTATCACGGTTCCTTTCGTTTCTACGCCAAATGCATCAAGAAGCTTGACAGGCTTGTGGTCTTCAATGAGTTTCTTCTTCCGTTCTGCCAACGTTTCTTGAATATACCCCTTCGTGGTCTTCTCATCCGAGTGCCCAAGTCTGTGCTTGATTTCATCAATTGCCTGCCCAGACAACTTGCCGTAAGTAGCATTGGATACGCGAAAACTATGGAATCCCTTGATGGTTTGTCCATATACTGGGTTGCCGTCTTTATCTTTAATGGGGTTGCCATCATTTCCATTTGCTATTTCCCTAGTAATAATACCGCAGTCTTTTTCTAAGAACTTTTGGAATATTTTGACAGGTGCGCTCCTGTCCTTCTTATATTGCTGAGCCTGCACTGGGAAGATATAACTGTCTTCTTGAACTCCATCTTTGAAGGACTCTTTCCACTCTGCCAACATCAACAGTAGTTCTGGTCTGTATTGCTCTACCTCCTTGCGGTTTTTGCGTGTCTCGTATTTGGTAATAAACCCCTCTTGGTCAATGTGTTTCCATTTTAGATTCAGAACATCTCCGAGTCTGAAGCCGGTAGCGTACCCGATGACAATCGCAGGATAGACCCAGTCTTTTCGCTCCTTTGCCTTTTCGGATATTGTCTTGAGTTCTTCGACCTCAAATCTTTGCTTTTTAGTAGTGTCTTCTTTAACATCTGCGGGAGTAGCTTGATCTATTGTTTTAAATGGGTTGGGATTGTCCTTTGAAGTTTGTGGTAATACGTCAAAGATATTCCTTAATCCCATCAAATAGCGGTTAAAAGTTGATTCTTTAAGACCTTCTTTCCTAAGTGAAGCAAAGAAGGATTTTGCCAAAGCAGGCGTAATATCCCCAGTGTCCTGAGAGGCTTTGCTTTTCTCCTTGAGAAACTTAAGGAATCTGTCCAAAGCGGTCTTATTTAAGTATTGGGTTGCCGGTGCGATAGATATAGACTCTGGAGCATCTATATGCTTCCGCCCTTTTTTTTTCCGATAAATTGGAAGATATTCTTTGTAAGTGTTGTAGATTTCATCTAAGGGGATATTTCCTGTACCAGTAAGCTCCTTAATGATTTCATCTGCGGTATCCTGCCGGTACTTCTCAGCATCCTCTTTGGTGGTTACAGATTGACCTGTATCGTCTTTTATAGCCTTTAACTTGCGGGTTCCCTTGTGGTTAAGCTGAAGGTATAAGTAAGACCCCCGTTTGATGACATAACCCTTTTTTGAAGTCTTCATTTGAAAGCCTTTTGTTACACTATGTAAGCTATTATTTTCTAACGATAGATAAATAGCTTAAAAGGGGCAAAAAGCAATCAAAAAAGCAATCAATTTTCAAATAATGAGGCTAGCAACAATTCATTACGAATGAGCTGCTCTACCAACTGAGCTACATTGGCTTATGAAGAGCACGCCACAGAGTGGCGTGGCTACAGCAAAAGACGTTTAAAGAAACAGGGGGTAATTATAATTCAAAAAGGCGTTTAGTAAAGGGGATGAATTCAAAATCAGTGTTATGAACTGGAGACGGGAATGTATATGTTACTCTCTTATTGCGCTTATCGCGTTAAGAGCGTCTTCAACAGTTTTGCGCCATTTCTCTAGTTCCTCATCAGAAAGATCGCCGGGGATTTTAATAGTATCTCCAAGTACGAGGGACACCTTCGCCCAAGGTTTGGGAATCTGAAACCTGTCCCAACTCCTTAATTCCCAATATGATGAGTAATTGATTGAAACCGGAAGTACCGGGTATCCGGTTTTGCTTGCAAGGACTATCGGCCCCCTGCTCATTTTATAGCGCGGTCCGCGCGGCCCGTCGGGTGTTATACTGATATTGCATCCGTCCTTCAGAAACTTCAAGGCATCGTTAAAAGCGACGAATCCTTTCTTTGAACTCGAACCCCTTACGCTTTGAATGCCGAAAAGCCTGCAGATGTCGGTTACATACTGTCCGTCGCGGGATGCGCTCACCATTGCCACGGTCTTTTTCCGGATCGGCCGTGTAAACATGACAGGGAAGAAAAGAAGCCTGTTGTGCCAGGTCACGGTAATGTACGGGAACTTGTCCGGGTCAATGCATTTATCTGGGTCGATGAGCTCGGTGCGCATACATATTTTAGAAAGTTTTATAAAAGAAACCGGCAGGAAAAACAGGAAATTTGGGAGCTTTCTTATTTTTCTGAATTTTTTCTTGAGACGATTTAACATTGAATTTTACCGTTGAAAATACTATACTTTGTAAAAATAATCCTAACACAAAGACAAATAAATGAATTTTCTGACTGAAAAAGAAATAATAGACCGTATAAACGAGCTGCGCAAGCAGAAGAACGCGATTATAATCACTCATAACTACCAGCTCGGGGAAGTCCAGGATATTGCCGATTTCACCGGCGATTCCCTCGAACTGAGCATGAAGGCGGCGGATACCGAAGCCGACCTGATCGTCTTCTGCGGAGTAAAATTCATGGCTGAGACCGCTGCAATCCTTTCTCCGGAAAAGACCGTCCTTCTTCCAGTGATGGAGTCGGGATGCCCAATGGCAGACATGGCCGATGCCGAAGATCTTATTAAGATGAAGAAAGATCATCCCGACGCGCTTGTGGTCACTTATGTGAACAGCTCGGCCGAGGTCAAGGCGCTGACAGATGTCTGCGTGACTTCCGCTAACGCTCTTAAAATAGTTTCCTCCCTTCCCGCAGGAAGGGAGATCATCTTTGTCCCTGACAGGAATCTGGGTGCGTACGTTCAGAGAAAGACAGGAAGGAAGATGATTTTGTGGCCGGGATTCTGCCCGACTCATATGCGGATAACCCCTCAGAGCATTTTGCAGAAGAAACAGGAATATCCGGACGCAAAAGTCATGATTCATCCGGAATCAAGGTTGGATGTGATAGACCTTGCCGATGAAGTGCTTAGCACTGGCGGGATGTGCAAGTTTGCGAAACAGACCGATGCGAAGAAAATAATAGTGGCGACCGAGCTTGGGCTCATATACAGATTAAAGAAGGAAAATCCGGACAAGATCTTCATTCCCGTTACGGAGCAGGCGGTATGTCCTAACATGAAAATGCACAGGATTGACAATGTACTTGAGGCGATGGAGAAGATGAGATACAGGATTTCCGTTCCGGAGAAAATCCGTATTCCGGCAGAGAAGGCCATCCGTAAAATGCTGGTGTCGTGTCAATCGTAAAGTGTCAGGTAAAGACAGGTTAAATTTTGAGAGTTAGTTTGTCAGGAGCGATTAAGGGGCGATATGAATATCGTCCGAAGGAGCACCGGAAAAATAAACTCAAAAAAATGGCTCTTTCTCAGATCGAGAGGGTAACTCGATTAGAAAGACTGAATATCCAATATCCAACACGGAACACCCAATAACCAAGTATCGCTTCTTATTTCTTTTTCGCAGTGTTTATGCTTTTAAACAATATCGAGCTTAACTCGTTGGTTTTTTCAAGATATAATTAATTTTCTACGACTGTTTAATGAGTTCATCTTTTCTTCCCTTCATCGGTCGGATATTCCGTGTTGGATATTCAAATTGATTTCTTTGAATGTTTGGAATATAATCTTACCTATCTTGGATGGGCATGCACTATTACACTCATTTTAAGAAAGAACCAAAAAAATAGATGATTTACCTCGCGCCTCTTGACATCCGAATTATTTTTTGATATAATGCAGTCAGACAAGAGAGAGTCAAGTTCATTGAAACTATTATGAATGCGGAGACTGATTCCGGCCGTTAACATATTTAAAACTCACAACCTTGAGTTGTTCCGTCGGATCTACAGTCTTTGCTTTACATATCGCCGGCCGGCGTCATCGTCGTCCGGCGCTTTTTCTTGTATTTCCTTGAACTTCGAATATTCAACGGTTCCCTTATTTCCTATCCCAGGGCAGTTTCCATTTGCCTTCTTCGAATAGTCCGTTCAGGGCGACGCAGATTCCCGAGTATTCGCCGATTTCATTCCCAAGGGCGGTAGGCTGTATTTTCATGGCATTTATCATTTCCTTCCAGCAGAATTGGGGGAGATGCTTGTTTATGGGATTCACCAGTAATTCTTTTGCGTGATTTGCGATTGTCCCGAGCACGATCATTTCGGGATTGAAAGTATTTCCAAGAATTCCTATGGCCTGGGCATTTCTCATGCATATCTCATCCCAGAGGTCCAAGGCATATCCGTTTTTATCTTTAACAGCTTCGATCAGGGCGGGATAGCCGAGATTTTCAATTTTCCCGTCAACGTATTTGGTTATGGGGTGGTCCGGCTGATCGGCAATTTCCCTCTGCATCCTCTGTGATACCGCTTTCCCTCCGCAGAACGCCTCGTAACAGCCTCTGAGCCCGCAGTTGCAGACCGGCCCCTTCGGATCAAGAACCATGTGTCCGATCTCTCCCGCCGTGAAGCTTGCGCCTTGCACCAGATGGCCGTTTACAATTATTCCGCCGCCTATTCCAGTGCTCATGGTGAGATAGATGAGATGCCTGCATCCTTTTCCGGCTCCGAAAAACCACTCTGCTAGAACCCCGGCATTAGCGTCATTGTCGAAATAGGCTTTGACCCCCATTTTACCCGACAGATAATCCTTGACCGGAACATCGACCCATTTTTTCATGTTGCATGGAGAGATTGTTCCTTTCGGAATGTCCATGGGGCCGGGTGCGCCGATCCCTATGGCGGAGAGATCGGAACTTTTAAATCCATTCGCTTTTAGCATTTTATTGCCGACAACAATCATTTCCTCTAGCATGTCAGCAGGTGCGCGATTTTCACTTCTTACCCGTTCCGAGGATATTATTTCGCCGTCACCGGTCCCTAGGGCCGCCGCTATTTTTGTTCCCCCGATGTCAAAGCCGAGGGCCAGAATATCTTTCTTCATTTTGATTATTCCCCTTAAATGTTTTCGTGATATTGACTTTAATGCTGAAAAATGCATTAATTGAGCTATTTTAAGCCGCAACAATAACATTATTTGCCGTTCTAATCAAACTAACAGGAGGAAGTATATATGCCGCCGACAGATGTTGTGACCGTGACGATGAATTCGGGTTCTGGAATTTATTATGCCTGGGTGCATTGCGATACGGTTGGAAAGCTTGTTGTCCTCCTTCTTTTTCTGGGTTCGATAATAACATGGACCATCATGATTGAAAAGGGCATTTCACTTTACCGCGCCAAAAAAGCGACCATGCTTTTCATATACCTTTTCAGGGAGAAGCAATATCCGCTGGCACTCATGAAAAAATCAGAGCAGATTAAAAGCCCCGTATCGAAGGTTTATCAGAACGGAGCCCAGGAACTCCTCACTTTCTACGAACTGCCTCCGGAATTCGCCGAATTATACGGATCATCAAAACACCCGCACCAGAAACTGACAACTGCGCAGATTGAAACCGTAAGAAGCAGTCTTGAACGCGGTGTGACCGACCAGGTCCTCCTCCTTGAGGACAAGCTTGGCGTTCTCGCTACAGCTGTCAGCGCCAGCCCGTTTTTCGGTCTTTTCGGAACAGTGTGGGGGATCACCATGGCATTTGCCGCACTAGCCGTACAGGGAAGGGCCGACATGTCAGCTCTCGCCCCGGGTGTCAGTGGCGCACTGATTACCACGATAGTCGGACTCCTTGTCGCGATTCCTTCCCTTATCGGATACAACCTCATTACAGTCACCATACGCAGGATAACGGTCAGCATGGATAACTTTGTAGAGGAATTCATGGCCAAAGTGAAACTGGAACAGTACGAATAAAGAGGATTTTAAGAATGCCAAAACCGGGCAAAAGATCACAGCTTGAAATGGTCAATCAGATCAACATGACCCCCATGGTGGATCTGGTTCTCGTTCTCCTTATTATTTTCATGATCACAGCTCCGCTGATTGAATACAGCGTTGATGTATCGCCCCCGAAGATGAATGCCGACAAACTTCCTGAGGACAACACGAAGGTGATCAGCCTCAGTAAAAAGGGAGTCATTGTTTTTAACAAGGAGAATGTCACGCCGAAAATCCTCACCGAGAAGCTAGATACCATGAGAAAACTCAACCCGAAGCTTACCGTCCTGATCAGGGCTGACGGAAGTCGCCAGTACAATGAAGTTATGGAAATAATGAAAGCCGTCAGAGGCGCCGGCATATTAACCGTGGCTCTGGTGACAGAGACGGAGAAATAAGTGGATGAAAGGATATACAATTTAAACGAGGGTTATGAGAATTCAGCGGAAAAACTGCTTGAAAAATCCCGCTGGCGAAAAGTATTTCTCACCGTCAGTATTGCTCACCTTGTTTTTATTATAGGCCCTTTTGCCTGGATTGGACTATGGGAAAAATTATATGACAAAAAACCTGTTCCGATGCAGATCAGCCTAGTCAACCTGATTCCTGCCGGAAAAATCACGGATGAGCCTCCTGGTGCTCCTGACATCCCAAAAGAGAATGTTAAGGAAAGCAAAAAAGAAGATAAGAAGGAAGCCCCGGTCGAAGAAGAGCCCGCAGCCGAGACGCCACCTGTAAAAATCGATAAGAAGGCCCCGGTTGAAAAACCGATTGAAAAGCCAGTTGAAAAAGAAACTGTAAAAGTCCCATCGGAAAAACCGGTGCCCGTAATAAAAACCACGGAAAAGAAGGTTGAACCCACAAAAACACCGGAACCAAAAAAAGGCAAGGAAATAAAAATATCGGACAAAGTTGTCAAAGGGAAGAACCCGACCCCTGCCGCCCCAAAAATAAATTCCAGTGACCTTGCCTCCAAGCTTAAAAAATCCCTGAACCAGTTGAAAATTAAAGATACCGGCAATGGAGGCGGGAGTGGAGCCGGAGGTCCAGGCGCTCCAGGAGGAATAGGATCCCCGAACGGCACAGGCACGGTGCCTGCAGGATATTATGAAACCGTTTCAATGTATCTTTACGACCTGTGGAAACAGCCCGGCAAAGCAGAGCTGAAAGGAATGAAACCGACAGTTACAGTTCATGTTTCAATTGATGCTTCCGGCAACATTAAATCCGCTAAAATTGTCAGTAAAAGCAATAATCTGCCAATGGATTCTTCCGTAGAAGAACTTCTCTCCAAACTTAGGAAGCTTCCTCCTCCACCGCAGGGCGCTTTGGAACTGGATGTATCCCTGGAAATCGACGACAGTCCGTAAATAGCAAATTTTTTCAATATGCCTCCCGGATTATTGAATTAATGAAAAAAGGAAATAATTATGAGAAATTATTAATGCCTACAAGGTATGGCACAATAAGAAAAATCGCGGGTATTTTGAACCCATTTATAAGAAATTTTGCACCCAACTCACCCGGAAAATAGGCAAGGGTATTCTCGATGACGAATTCAGTATGAGTCAAATGGCGAATCCCTTTGATGGCTTTGAAATCTTAGGCTATCATAATTACTTTATTTTATGACGGCCTTAAAGCTTTGAATAGGTGGAAATCTTTGGAAACTAGGGAGACAAAATCCCTGTCAGTTTTCTAACTCAATCCTTCTCCCACTTTGCGTAGATTGACATGGGAAGAGCTTTGTCGGAGGATTTTTGTTTCAGGGCGAGTTCGCCGAAGCTGACTTTACCGCCGTGGGCCTTCATGGCATCTTTTATGATGTTGCCGAGCATGATTGACGAGGCTTCAAGATTGTACATCGTGAGGATTATGAAAAGGGGATTATCTGTGAGAACCTGCCTGCACATGTCAAGCAGTTCAGGGAGTGAAGTTTCAGCTTTCCACAATTCTCCGGAAGGACCGCGTCCGAATGACGGAGGATCCATTATTATCGCGTCGTATCGGCTGTTTCTGCGGATTTCGCGGTTTACAAATTTAACGGCGTCATCAAGGATCCACCGGATCGGCGCATTGTTCAACTGTGAGAATTCCTGGTTAGCCTTCGCCCAGGAAACAGAAGGTTTGGATGCGTCAACATGGGTGACTGCAAAACCCGAGGCGGCCGCTACAAGGCTGGCGGCGCCGGTATAACCGAAAAGGT
This sequence comes from Victivallis vadensis, assembly GCA_945883805.1. Lineage (GTDB taxonomy): Bacteria > Verrucomicrobiota > Lentisphaeria > Victivallales > GWF2-50-93 > GWF2-50-93. Next base: position 38,041 of record CAMCYE010000020.1, read on the forward strand.
TCAGCAGCTTCAGGTCTTTCCTTTTTGATTTGATGCCATTTTCCCTTATGCAGTTCCAATGTGGTGACTGTTCGGGAAAAACTCCGACATGCTTCGACATGTCAGTTAGCCTTGCCTGGAAAGTGAGATTGTCGAACTTCAAGAACCAGTCGCGGGGCAAACCCCTGTCTTTCATGATCCATTGCCCTTTGTCCTCGTTCCTTGCAGAGGCCTTCGCCCATTCCGTCTGGGAAAGAGTCGGTTTCCACCAAGCCTTCGGTTCACTGCGTATGATTGTATGTTTTCCGAAACGTTCAAGCTTCATCCG
>CAMCYE010000021.1 GCA_945883805.1 Victivallis vadensis
ACGAACGCACCTTCACCGTTGCTCACCGATTTCATCGTCGGTGCCGCAAGGGTTGTTACGGTTGTCACAGACACCTTCCCGTTTGAACCGAGGCTCAGACTGCTCTGATATGCGCCGTTATAATCGGCATCAACCCAGTATGTGTACGCGACTTCGGCTTCAGCCGTAGCGTCATAATAGAATGTGTCAGTGACAAGAATGATTTTTCCATCAGCGTCAATATTCATACGATCGGGTTTGGGATTCGGAGCTATCGTTGTGACCTCAGTTCGATAGACATTATATGAAGTCGCGCCGGGAACTGCCGTCCAAGTTATTTTCACCTTGCCTGCATAAGTCCCGTTGCTTGCCAGGACTCCGGTCGGGATCGTGATGCCGGTCAAACTGGTACAATTGTCGAACGCATAATCACCGATGCTTGTAACTCCAGGGGGGATTACGTAATCACCGGCTTTGTCCATCGGATATTGTATAATCTTAGTACGGGTCTTATTGAACAATACCCCGTCAACACTGCTATAGGAGGAATTATTAACATCCACCGTAATTTCGCAAGTAAACGCACGGTTTCCAATACTGGTGATACTGGACGGAATCACGTAGGACCCGACTTTGCCTCCCGGATATGTGATGAGCGTGGTGCGGCTCTTGTTAAACAGTACCCCGTCGAAGTAAGGAGCTTCGTCAAGCGCATCACTTCTATAGAAAGGATTTAGCGGATCCACCTTTATCTCTGCCAGTTTGGTGCAACTGGCGAATGTCAAGGATCCGACGGTGGTGACGCTTGCGGGAATGGTGACACTGGTAATGCTGGGGCATCCGTTAAATGTGCTCGTTAAACTGGTTACCGGCAATCCACCAATCGTGCCCGGAATAACCACCGCGCCTTCGGAACCGGTGTAATCGGTGACAGTGACCTCACTACCATTGACCGTATCATATGTAAAATCACCGGATTGGCCCGCTGTCACTATCAATGCGAATACAAAAACGATAATTGCAATAAGCGATAATCTGCTCCAGTAGAAAATATTTTTCATTCCCTCATCCTTTTTTTATTTACAACAATATATCCACAGCAACTCCGATACATCCTGCTATTACTGTCACTGATTTGGCAAATCGACAGCTATAATATAAAGAAAGTAATGTCTAACCGGTTTATTTTCAAGAATAGCCTAAAGCGTCTTTTAAATTATTTTAACAGCTTGTCGCTGACAGATAAACCGATGCTGTTTGCTAATTCCAATTTTAAATATATTTTTACAGGCGTATGAATTGATGCAATTCCGGAACACAAAACATGAAAACAAAGGCGTAATATCATGAAAACACGGAATTTATTTCTCGCAGCTTTAGCAACACTGATTGCAATACTAATACTGCTGATTGTCATGAAACTGACTTCAGGGGTTGAAAAACCGGAGCAACGCAAGACATCTGAAAATGCGGACGTTCAAAAAAACGCCTTGCCTAAAACTACAAAAACACCTGCGAAGATAACTCCAAATCCGGCTGTATTGACAACTAATGACAGCTCGACTTTTGAAAGGGATGCAAAAATCCAGAGACTGATTGACGAACTTTCAAGGCTAAATGCGAAACAGGCGATGATTGCACAGACCGAAGGGATAATCAGGGAACTGTGTGATTCCGGCGATGCCGTAATTCCCGCGATCAAAAAACTTCTCAGTTCCAACGCGAACACCTCCGTTAAATCGGCGGCGGCAAGGGTTCTGGCCCAGATAGGGAGCGCCGAATCGGTTGAGACTCTTGTCAATTTCATAGATTCGGAAAGCGATCCTGCATGCAAGGATCTTTATGTCAGGTCCATTCAGGCAGTTGACAAGGCGGACGCCTCTCCTTCACTTATCAGGGCACTCGAATCTTCAAAGGATGTTTATCTCTCCTCGGAAGTCAGACAGGCGATAGCAAGAACCGGCACCGAGGAAACCGTCAAACAGCTTGTGGATGCATGCCACGGGCAGAATGAGATGAACGCACAAATGTCAAACCTGCTGGAGGCCCTTTCAATAATAAGACAACCGGAGGCGATTCCATCCCTTTCCAATACTGCCGCCAATGACCAAAACCCTCAGATCAGGAAAAGTGCGCTATTGGCTCTTGCGGGAATGGGATATCCCAATGCGACGCTGGCCCTTGCCGACCTTTACAGATCAGAACAGAATACCGACAGGAAACCACTGATTCTCGATGCCATCTCCAGAATAAACAGCAAGGACTCGCTCGACTGTCTCCACGAAATATACAACAATAAAGGCAATCCGGCGGATATGCGCAATGCCGCAGCAAGAGCCATATTCACGATAAAAAACGGCGTGCCTCCCGCTGAGTAGGATGGGTTTCAACCCGTCACAGGTTTTAAGATTTTAAGAAAGGGAAACGTCGGGTTAAAACCCGACATACTGTATGGACAACTGTTCACATTATAAGGGACATATGAAAATAGTATTTTTAAGCAACCACATGAAATTTTCAGGCGGACGGATGCTTTTGTTCCTGTACGCCGAGTTTCTTTCCGCCAGAGGGCATGATGTCAAACTGCTCGTAAAAAGCAAATCCGGCGAATTATCCGGTGCGGAAGCGACCGTTGTTCCCAGTTTTTCACCGGAACACATACCCTCATGCGACCTGATCGTAGCCACGAGCCCGGCAGAAGTCAAAGAAGGATGGGATTCCGGAAAGGGTGCGAAGGTGATTCACTTCTGCCAGGGGTTTGACCTCATTGACATGGAACACCGTATACAGGGGAAATTCCTGCCACCGAGATATCATGGCTCCGGTTTCTGGCATGGAATCAAGATGCTCATGAAGAAAAGACAATGGAAAAGAACACTTAGGCAATGGGATGAAATCTACCGTCTCCCAACTTATTTCATATCTGTGTCCGAGCACATCAGCGAGGAACTGGAAAAACGTTACGGGAAACCTGCGCCACTGTGCAGGAACGGCGTTGATCTTGAATTATTGCATCCCCCGGAAAACTGGGAGCCTCCGAAATTCTCGGCTGATCGGCCGATGAAAATTGTGAATGTCGGCTCCTATAATGTCACTTACAAGGGACTGCCTGTGACCTACGAAGCAATCGATCTGGCGAAAAAACGGGGAATCCCGATCGACCTCGTCCGGATTTCAAAGGACAGCTCTGAATTTGAGAAGAACATCCCTTTTGATTTTAAATTGATAAGGGATCCCGGCCGAGTTGAATTAGGCGGAATCCTGCGTTCCTGCGACGTATATCTTTCAAATTCCACTGAAAGGGAGGGATTCGGACTGCCGGCGATGGAATCAATGGCTTCAGGTCTTATTGACATCCTCAGCGACATCGCCTGTTACAGAAGTTTCTGCAGGGACAGGAATTTCTGCCTGTTCGTACCGGAAGGGGATGCGAAGGCGACTGCCGACGCCATTGAAAGAATCTACAGGATGAGCCCGGATGAATTTACAGCAATAAGAAAAACATCACTGGAAGTGGCTTCAACTTTTTCACAAAACCTGGCCTGTTTGAAATTCGAGGAGATACTGAAAAACATCCAAGATGCCAGTTAATCCGGAGGGCTTCACCATGAGAATCAAAATCTGCGGGATAAAAACTGAGGCCGATGTGGATATCGTCAACAGGTCCGGCGCCGATGCGGCGGGCTTCCTTGTCGGTCAGCTTCACACGTCAACCGACTTCATTCTCCCAAGCACTGCGGCGCGGCTTTCCATGATGCTTGCGCCCTTCATAACCCCGGTGATTGTCACCCACCTCGTCGATGCCGTGTCAATACTCGACATGGTCGAAAAGACCGGAATAACAACAATTCAGCTGCACGGCGGAAATTCCCCCGAGGATGTCAGGAAAATCTGCGATACCCTCCGGGAAACAGGCAAAATAATTTACGCCGTCCACATAATAAAAGGCGAAATAGTGCCATCACTGGAGGAATACTATCCTTTCATTGACGCCATCCTTCTCGACAGTTACAACATGAGCACGGGACAAGTCGGAGGAACAGGGCAGATCCACGACTGGGCTTTGAGCGCCCAAATAGTGCGAACTTCGCAGGTCCCGGTAATTCTTGCCGGAGGGCTGAATCCCTCAAATGTCGGAGAGGCGATCAGAACGGTAAATCCCTACGGTGTAGATGCCAACAGCGGACTCAAAAATCATGAGGGCGGCCGGGACAGGGAACTCTGCAACGCGTTCGTTGAAAACGCCCGCAAGGCATGGATGGTAAATATTCATTGAAGTATGTCCTTTAGTGAATATTTACAAACCCGATATACTGTCAATGATATTTCTGGACTCACAAATTCCCAGCTTACCGGTAACGTTGGAAATCTGAAAGAAGTGCATCCCTGAGGGGATCGGCATCTGGAGAGCACAGTCCCGCATGCAGATGCTTGGTCCAGCCCTCGGCAAATTTGAATCCGCCCGACATCTTCCCGGCTTCACCGGTTATCTCAACCATCGAATTGACATATGAGTCCATACCCTGGCTCTTGTCGAGCCAGTCCTTCTGACTGCGGTGAGCGGCAAGCATTTTCTTTTTCATCTCCATTGCGGTGCTCACGTCGATGAAGAATTCAGGCTCGATATTTTTTTTCAGAGGATCCTTCAGACCGTGTGGCATGGCATGGTAAATTGTCACGGGAGTTTTAACCGTAGGCCGTTCCGGAACCGTCTTGAAGTTTGGCATTCCCCTGACAAAAGCGGCGCTGACGGCCAGGCGGCATGTATTTGAATGATCTTCCATGTAGTCGAAAGGATAATGGGTCAGTATTATTTCCGGCGACACCTCCCTGACAACAGCCGCCAGTTTTCTCAAGGTATCCAAATCATAAAAGACCTCGAGATCGTTCACCAGGCTGTCATGGAAAACGGCTCCGGCGAGCTTTGCTGCGGCCACCGCCTCCTCCCGGCGCATTTTTACAATTGTGCCGTAGTCAAACTGCTCCGTACCACATGAGCCGTTTGCAACATTCATATAGTGAATCTCATAACCCTTTTCCTTCAGCATAAGAAGGGTTCCGGCCATCATGAACTCAATATCGTCGGGATGACATGCTATCGCCATTGCTTTACGGGACATAATTACATTTCCTTGTAAAAATTCAATCTTGGATATTTGATCCTTGAGTTTTCAATTTCCGTTTTAAAAACTCCCGCACTCTAGAACTTTCGCAATTCCGAACTTCCCATCAATGCATTTCGATCGTGCAGGTTCCCAGGGCGCCCCTCAGGAAATTATAGCGCACATTTGGATGATCCGCCAGAAGCGACATGGGAACGCGGCTGTCTGAAATCTTATTTGATATCATGAATGTCGATAGACGCATGCCGAACGGATTGTCATGGTGTCCGGGATGCCAGATGGAGACGCATTCGGCCTTCCATGTTTCTATCGGCCCGACGGTTACGGCCCTTGTCGGGACATTCTGGACTACGCCGCCGCCGGATGTTCTTGCGTTCTGTATCAATGTTATCGGGTGAAGGTCAACCACCCTGGTTCCCAACCTCCTGTATTCTTCCGGTGTCGGCGGGCGATTCTTATACTTGCCTTCGCGCTTGACCGGATCGTTAAAAGCCCAGTGCTTTGTCTCACCCTGTCCACCCTGCATTACAACACAGCGTGCATTGTCCCATGACTTGCAGTATTTCATGGAATTGACAGACGGGAAATGCATGTTTTCAGCGGGCATGCGGAGTTCCTTGCGAATCTTATTGAAGCACAGATCCATGTCGGCCTTCGCAAAGCCGAGGGGAAAATCAATTCCCGCCTCTCGTCCGTTACCGAGAACCCATTCGTCCATTCCCCAGAAATGACAGTTCTTCAAATTAAGGTCCATCGCGTTAACCATCTGCGCGACAATCGGAAGCTGTTCCGTAGGGCCTATCGGACCACAAATTCCGGCCGGGGAACTTGCCGTGGACTGACGCCATGCGCTTATGTATTCCAGAGCTTCCGCACAGTATAATTCCTGCACCGTGTCATAGAACCGCACCTCAAAACCCTTGCGTCCTAGGCGTGCAACATCCTTCTCGGTCAGTCTCGCAGCCTTATCAAGAATGTCTTTGTCCAACGTCGTGAAATCCCACCATTCCGGAGCAACCATGCTTTTCGTAATCATCTTGCCGTCCCTTCAATTTTAATTTTAGGTTATCTTAAATTTTCCAATGTTGCCTTAAGCAGGAGTTCTGCTGTATTCTCCGCGGGCCCGCCACCGACTACCGGCAGAATCTCATAACCGCCACGGGTGAAACATCTGGCAAGAGGGACATAGCCGCACTCTCCCATGCCAAGCGTTACCGGTAAAGTCTGCCTGAACGGTGAACGTTTTTTAATATCCAATCCGATTTCAGTGAAAATCTCACCTGGCAGCGATGTCAACGCCAATTCACTGCCAAATTTGATGCTGACCATGGCAAAATTGCGAGATTTACCGGAGCACTTTCTCTTGAATTCAATGAGCTGTCCGGCAAAAAACCTGGCTACCGGCCCGTCGCCGGTGGCAAGACCTTCACTGGTCATGTTTCCATCAGAGGCCGTTGCGCTGACTCGGGCAAGCAGTTCCTTGGCTTTCCTTACTTCGTCATCGGAAATAACCCGGAATGGAATGCCAACCACATTGGAAGTCACTTTCAACTTCTTCACCGGGATTTTTTTCAGTTTTTTCAGAATTCCGGTAACAATAGCGGCATATCCGGAGCCGATGCGGCAGGCTTCGGAATATCCATAAAATTCATCGTTATTAGAAACATCAAGGTGATTGATGTTGCCTGAACAGCCGATCAAAGTCAGTACCGGCACATCATAGCCCAGGGAATTCTGGATAGCTTTTTCCATACGTCCCGGCCAGTCGGCTGAAACAAAATCTCCGCTGACAGTATCAGTATGATTGACAATATTGCTGATGATTGCGCTAATCCTGCCGTCCTGCCTGACTGCAATCACTCCTATTTCAGTGTCAACCGGGCCTTCCGGCTTGACAATATCCGGATTGAGTTTTCCGGGGTTGGTCAGAACCTTGCCGTTTTTCATCCAGAAACGCCGGTTGAACGCCAGCGGGTTGTTTTTCACGCTTCCGGCAAGCAGTTCGGCCGGAGCCAGATTGGCGTACGCCTGCCGTATCGCGGCAACCGCTTTGTCCTTCAGCATTTCCAGATACGCAGGATCAGATTTCACTCCGAAAAAATCATCGATATATGGGCCGGTATGGGTATGGGTGGCGCTGAATATCAGATTGTTTCCAAATTTAATGCCGTCGGCCTTGATTCCCGCCTTGATTTTTTCAATCAGGGAAACGCTCAGAAAACATAAATCAAAAACCACTATGCCGGTTGTCACGCCACCGTTTTTGAAAAGCAGGGCGCGGACGAACAAATCATCCAGCACCCCTATATTGGGACGCGGATTGAAATACCCGCACAATGGAATTCCCCTGCCCGGGGTAATGATTTCCCTGCAAAATCCGGCTTGCAACATTTATTTCACCTCGATTATTTTGCCGCCGCTGCGGGCGGATTCGTGCGCCGCCGCAATCAGCTTCAGGTTATGGACGGCATCGCATCCTTCAAGAGGAACGCGGCCAAGGACGGAAGCGGCATGCTTGATGATGACCGCCTGATAAATGTTCTGGATCTTTTCCGGACGAACATCCTCCTGCGATTTAAACCTGTCGAGTTCCAATCTGATTTTGATCGGTTCATCCTTGTGTCCGGAAAGCTGAAACAGCGTTGCATAACCGCGCAACACGGCGCTTGAACCGTAGATTTCATAACCCAGATTGGAAAGAGTTCCTCCGAATCCGCCCCGTGGCTCATTGAAGCCGACCTTCACTGATCCGGTCATTCCGTTTTCCATTGTATACTTGATGTAAGCACCGTCTTCAACTTTGATTATCATGGTTTTGGGATAATATACGCAGGCCAGCGACTTGATTTTGCAGCCGAAAATAAATTCCGCCATATACATGGCATGGCTTGCCACGTCGCCAATCGGACCGCCCATCTCCTCCCAGCTGGAACAGCGCCAAGTGGCGGCTTCGGCCGGATCCGCGCCATAACAGAATTCCATGTGAAAACAGGAATCATTTACCACGCCCAATGTGCCATTGGCTACAAGCTCCCTGGCCTTGATGTTGAACGCGTTTTCCGTCATCATGTGGTCGACGGTCAAGCTCAGCTTTTTCGACCTGGCGAGCTTCGACAGTTCAATCGCATCTTCAACCGTCGTAGAAATAGGCTTCTCGATAATGCAGTGCTTCCCGGCATTCAACGCTTTTTTGGCGATCGCCGCATGGGTGAGATTATTGGTCGCAATGAATACCGCTTGGATTTCAGGGTCGGCAAAAATCATGTCCGCCGAATCATACCATTTCAAACCGAGCGCTTCAACTGCACTTTTCCTGGCGGGATTGACATCAGTCGCCCCGACCAATACGGCATCCTTCAACGGTTCGAATCTGGATTTGTCGCACGCAAAACCTTCTTTGGCAATGCGGTTTTCAGCTATCCCTCCGAATCCGATGATGGCATACTTGACTTTTGACATTTTTTCTCCATTTTTATCCTAGTGATTCCAAAGAATATATCTCGTCTTCCCAAAACTTGCAAAAACGACATTCCCCGGCAACCCCGGGGAATGTCGTAATAATTCAACCTTTTCAATTACTTCATGTAATGAGCCGCCACTTTCTCGAATGCGGCGACACAGAGTTCCATGTGTTTTTCAGTATAGACCGGGTGGGTGAAGAACGAAATCGTCCTGTCTGTCAGCCACTTGGCCGTTTTGCAGTCACACTTCGTGTAGTCTATTTTGCGCACAGACGGATCATCAAACGGGTACTTCTTTGAACCGAACCCGTTGCGTTCAACATAGGCGCGCTCCTTGTACATTTCAGGCCAGAGGACACTGTAAACAGGAACCCCCTCCTTTTCCACAGCCTTTATGAATGTCTTCGCATCACATGTGAGCTTGTCGAGATTGAGCACGAACGGGGCCCACCAGAAGGCGTTGAAACGGTCTTTGGTGTGGACAGGAACATGTGATATTGCCGGATGATCCTTTAATGCCTTTATGAGGATTTCCCCGTTCCTGACACGGTTCTTGAGATTCCATGAGTCCAGACGCTCGAGTTCGCATATTCCGATCTGCGACTGCATCTCCGTCAGGCGGAAATTGAACCCCACGCGCTTGTGTATGTACATGAGCTTGCCTTCCATCTCAAGCAGATTGAGACGTTCCTTCACATCGTATCCGTGATCGCGGAACGACCTGCATTCCCAGGCGAGCTCCTCGTCATTGGTGACAACCATGCCGCCTTCGCCGCCGGTGGTAAAATGTTTGCTCTGGCAGAAGCTGTAGCATCCGACGTCTCCGATTATCCCTGTCTTCACACCCTTGTAGTAGCCGCCGAAGCACTGCGCACAGTCCTCGACAACCTTGAGCTTGTGTTTTTTCGCTATCTCCAGGATCGGCCCCATGTCAGCCACGATTCCATAAAGATGCACGGCGATTATGGCCTTCGTGCGATCTGTGATTTTGGATTCAATATCCTTCGGGTCAATCGTATGGTCTGCAGTCACATCGGCAAAAACCGGCAGGGCTCCCGCCTGCAATATGCAGAAAGACGAGGCTATGAAAGAGTAGGAGGGGCAGATCACCTCGTCGCCCGGGCCTATGTTGAGGCCGGCAAGGGCGGTATGGAGGGCGGCAGTGCCGTTCGCAACGCTGATCGCCTGCTTTGCACCGTTCCACTTCGCAAACTTCTTTTCAAACTCCATGCCTACGGAACCTGTCCAGTAGTTCACTTTTCCGCTGCGCAGCGGCTCCATCGCCTTTTGAATCGTAGACTCCTCGAACTGGGGCCATTTCGGGAAAGGTTCAGAATTCACCGGCGTTCCACCCATCTTTGCAAGCTTTTCCATTGACATATCTCCTTTATTGGTTGGTTCATATCACTAATTCGAAACATATGATAATGGATTTATTCCATTATGTCAAGACGGACATTGAAAATATTTTCTGAAATCACACATGTCAGAAATCTTCAACCTCGAATATCCTCGACAGCACCAGAGCCGCCGCCCCGCGGACGATCGGATCGGACATTTCAGACGCGACTATGCTGACATCCCTCATGCAGACTTTAATCGACGATGCGGATGCCCCCCTCGAAACCGCAGGCACAAGTACGTCTCCGAACACATCGATCATCCTTCCGCCGAGGACTATGAGATTCGGATTGAAGAGATTTATAAGGTTGCCAACCCCCCATCCGATCTTCGTTCCGGCGTCCTTTAAAATTTTTCCCGTCTTCGACCTGGGAAGTTCCGCAAGCTCTTCAATGCTTCCTATCCGCATGGAATAAGTGCGCCGGAACTCTTCAAGTATCTTGCCCTCCGACGCGTAAGCTTCAAGGCATCCCCTGCTCCCGCAGCGGCATAAAACCCCGTTCCTTTCAACAACTGTATGCCCAAGTTCACCGGCATGCATCCCGGTACCCCTGAAAAGTCTCCTCCTGCTAACTATTCCCGCGCCAATTCCACCTCCAAGCTCAACATATATGAAGTCCTCGCTCAACCTGCCCATCCCAAACCATTTCTCAGCCAGCGCACCCACCATCGAAGAGGTTTCAATATGAACCGGCTCAACTATGAATTTCCCGAGGGCGGACTTCAAATCCATGACGGCTGACGGTATATTGCACGCCTCCAGTACAATCCCCTTTTCATGGTCCACAACGCCCTGGACTGAAACGCCGACCCCCTGATAGACTTCACCACACGACTTGAGCCTCCGGTAGACGCCCTTGACTGCATTGAGCATCTCTGCGGAACTGGTGTTTATACCCTCGTCTTTGATGCGATGGGAGAAATGCACCTTCCCGTAGAGATCCATCATCACGCCTCCGACGCTTCCGGAAGCGATTTCCAGCCCCATCACCAGATGTTTCTTGAATCCCAGCATGGTGAAGGGCCGTCCCATTCCACCCTGCTGCGCCGTACCGGTCTCCTCAACCAGACCCTCGGCTATGAATTCATTCACAAAATTGGTAAGACTCTTGCGGTCAAGTCCGGTCTTGTCGGCGACCTGAGCTCTTGCAATGGGACTGTCGAGCCTGATCGTATTTAAAATATGCGCCCTGTTTATCCTCTTGATCAGGGCGTGATTCCGAAGGCGGTCCTTCATACTATTAAACTCCGTTTGCTTTTGAATAATTCGGTGGACATTCAGTCTTTCTAATTTAATTAAGTGGCCAAGGGTCGCAACTCTGAATATCCAATAGCCAACACGGAATATCCAATGTCCAAGTTAAGATTTTCCGGAATTCAATTCCGATGGAAATTGGAAATTGAGTGTTGGATATTGGGTGTTCAAACTTTGAAATTACCTCAGACGCAAATATTCACTGAACGAACATAGTTCAGTGAATATTTACAACGAATCTCCCAAATCATATTCAAACTGCTGTGGATCCCGCATCCTGAACCCATTCCGCAGGATCGAGATTGTAGAACTTACAGAGCTCCATGTAAAGCTCAGGATGAATGTCGCGGATCTCACAGGATTTAAGGAAGAAACTTTCACTCGCCACCGCAAAAAACTCGGCGGGATTTTCAGCACCGTATTCATCTATCACGTCATCCTCCCCGTTAACCGCATCCATTCTCAGTTCCTTAAACTCCCTCTCAAGGATACTGGCCCACTTCTTATAGCTCGAATTCCTGCCGAGTTCCGGCAGACCGTTAAGGAATCCGTCCTCCGCGTCAAGCTGGTGCGCAAATTCGTGTATCACGAGACTGTCTTCGCTTCTCCCGTCGGGCGATTCATTCCTTATCTGATTCCAGGACAGGATAACGGCACCGTTCTGCCATGACTCTCCCAGATTCACCGAACCGCCCTTCAATATCTGCCCGCCTATATTGTAATCCTTGTCGACAAAATACGCATCCGGATAAACAAGGACGGATGTCAGCTGGGGATAGTAATCAGTTTCCCTGTTCAGCAGAAGAATACAGGCCTGCGAAGCTATCGTGAGTTTTATCTCATCATTCATTTCCTGCCCGCTACAGCCCTCAAAAGTCTTTTCAGCCAGGAATATGCTGATATGTCCGTGAAGCTGTTTTTTAAGATCCTGCGGCAGTCTCCGGTAAAGTGAGACACTGTCATTTAAAATCTTCTCCCATTCCGCCGGAAATTCTTTCCTGAAAAGCCTTTCCCGGAATGATTTTTTCCGTCGCCTCCTCCAGAAATAGAAAGCAACCGGAATCAAAACGACAAACAGGACTAAAAGAATCTTGTCCAAGGTATTTACCATTTTCACCTGAGCTTCTCTGCACTCTGCCTGAGCAGGCACGCTTCAGCATGCAGGAGCTTCAGCGTTTCAGTGAAATCCTTTGAAACGACAGGGGAATGCTTCCCGTCTTCAACCGGCATGACTGTGGAGTCATCCGTGTCGCCAAGCCCGGAATCCCGAAGTTTTTTAAGCCTGGCAAGCATCATGTCGCGAACCTCTTCATGATTGTCTATCCCCTTGAAAACCCCTATATGCATTGAAAATACCGGATTCCTAGTGCTGTGGTCAGGCTGAACCGCCCCTCCACCGCCGGCTGTTTCAACCTTAAGGTCGGCTATCTTGAAAAACCTCTCTATCGGTCCCTGTGAAATTGAAATATTCTGAATGTTGGCGAATGTCATTGTCATTTCACGGACAAACACAATGCCCTCCCGTATCCTGAGACTCCTGTCTGAAACCTTGTACCATCTCATTTCGTAGTCAAGACGGAGCATTATGAAAGACACGATCAGATGACCTATGCCGATTATGCAGATGCCTACCAGAGACACAGCCGCAAGGATGATTTCACCCGGAGACATCCGAGTTTTCAGGGTGACCGCAAAAAATATCCCTGCGCCCAGAGCCAGAATGAAAGCGGAAAAAATATTCCTCAATATCCACACATACAGCCTGTAACGGAAAAAATTCGGAGACGCCCTGAAAACCTTGAGGCTTCCGACATCCCCCATCGGATCAAGAGGCTCAGGCGGAACCCTCAGAATCCTGAGCACAAGATTTTTTACGAATTCATACATGCCTTGGCACCTCTGTCATTATGGTAACTCGATAGTATAGGAAATTGTATTTTTCTTTATCTTTATGATTGCATAGCAATCTTTTGGAGTGCGCAGGCTTGACTGCGCTTTGGAATGCGACGGCTTGTCACGCCTATAACCCTGGTCGCCTTTGGCGCTGCCATAGGCAGGTAAACTTCTTGGCGATGGCGCGTAAGTCGCTTCTCTACCGCGCTCCGCTTAGTTTAAAAGCGCAGTCAAGCCTGCGCACTCCAAATTCGAATATTCAATTCTTTTCTGTAATCCGTTCCCCTACGGCACTTCGTCATTGGACATTCCGTGTTCGATATTGGATATTCAGCTTGCAGTCCGGGCAAGTTTCCTTATTTCTGTGCGATCTTCTCCAGGGCTTCCCGCGTCGCCTTCAATTCATTGCTTATGTCTGTCAGGATTTTCACGGCGTCTCCGCCAACCTGCGCCGCCTGACCGGTGACGGCAGGCGGGACAAAATGCCTTGCCGCTGAAAAATCCCTGTATCCGCGCATTTTAGTGTATAGGAAATCCCTCAGATTCTCATATTCCACAATGCCTTCGACTGTCATTTCCGGCTCAGCGCTTCCTGAGGCGGTCTGAATCTTGAGATCCGCAAGTCCCAGCCATCTCTGGATTACTCCGGAAGTCAGATGGATATCCTGAATCCTCGCATAGGTGAGATTTACTTCACGCCTAAAAATGAATCCCCACTTCATGCTGATACCCTCGCTGTCAAACCTGTACTTCAACGTATAATACCGGAAAAGCAGGACAGGCAGCAAAAAAATTATGAAGGGACCGGAAAGGATGCTCCTGATAATGTAGAGCTTAAGAAGCATTGGCGACGGTTTTTGAATTTGATAGATATCTGTCTCTTTCATCTAAAAATCCTCTTTCAAGTTACTTGGACATTGGATGTTCCGTGTTGGACATTGGATGTTCACGTTTCCCAGTTGTTCAGTCCAGCCCCTCTTCCTTTGACTTTTTTTTCCTTTTAAGATAATCAACGGCTTTTTGTATCTCTGATTCGAAATCCTTCGCATATTCCCCGCTATTGCGGTAATTGATCCAGAGTGAGACCGCTTTCTCATAATCCCCGTTTTGTTCAAATTCATAGGATTGTCTTCTCAGGTCATCAAGCGCACCGGTTCTCTGATCCTGTTGTTTTTTATTTTTCGTCTGCCGCGTTTTCTCAATTATTTTCTCCATCTCGACCTTGGCTTCCGCCGAATAACCAGGGTCTCCCTCTTTCTGGACGTTTTCCAGCATCACCATCGCCTTCCTGAAATTTGAAGGTTCGGGATTGCTTCCAATGAACTTCACCGCCTCATTGTAGAGGTTCATGGCCCTTTCACGCCTGGAGTCGCGGTTTTCTTTCCTTATCATGAAAATCACCCCAAATACAAATATCATCATGACTGTCGCAACGGCAATAATCTTCCATGGCCTGTCGAACATTCCAGACTTACGGGTTGAACCGTTTTTCATTTTCGGCACATCCGCCGCTTTCATCATGGCTGTCCTGATTTTATCTCCCGGCGTTTCGGCAACCGCCTCCAAAATGTCCTTCATCACATCAATGCACTCATCCCAGGATGCGAACCGGTCCTCCTTCTTCTTTGCCATCATGACGGCAATCAGGGCCGCCGTTGCTTCGGATATTTCCGGCCATACCTTCCTCGGATCCGGGATCGGCTCGTCAAAATGTTTCACAATTACCGACATGACATTGTTCCCGGGATATGGCGGCGTGCCGGCAAGAACATGATAAAGAGTGGCGCCGAGGGAATACATGTCGGCCCTGAAATCAATGTCCTTGAGGGCCTTGGCCTGTTCAGGGCTGACATACTGCGGCGATCCGACCATCATCCCCGCAACAGTCAACTCGACATCCTCGTCAAACATCTTCTTTGATATTCCAAGATCCATGAGCTTCACTTCGTTCTCGGGAGTGATCATTATATTCGCCGGCTTTATATCCCTGTGGAGAATGCCGTGCTTCTCCCATACGTATTTCAGGGCATAGGCGATTTCAAGCGCTATTTTCACAGCTTCAGCCTCTTTGAAGATATGCCCCTCATCAAGCTTCCGCTTTATGTCCTGCCCCTCAACGAATGTCATTGAAAAATAATAAACGTGCCCGTCGGCTCCGGCCTCAATAGCCCTCACAACGTTCGGATGCTCAATCTGCGCGAGAGTCCGGACTTCCCGGTAAAACCTGTCCAGATATGACTTGTCCCGGACAAGGTCCTCCTGCAGTATTTTAAGGGCGACATGCCTGTTCATGGATTTTTGTTCGGCAAGATAAACTTCACCCATTCCGCCAATGCCGATCCTGTGGATTATCCTGTAATCCCCGACAACAGACCCCTTCCCAAGCATCGGAGCGGGAGCAACCATTTCAGTCTCGCACTCCGGACAGCGGATCGTTCTCTGATCCAGGGAATCATCCCAGTCAAACTCTTCTTTGCATGATGGGCATACATATGTGTTTTTCACCAGAAACTCCCGAATTCCGTCATGGTTTCATACGTCATCCAGATAAGGATATTGCACAAGTGACTTATTATCAAAGGGAGAACTTCATTTTTCACCAAGTTCCATGAGCTGATACTCGGTTTTCTTAATCTTGAACTTGAAGACTTCACGCGGCTTCCTGTCAGAAATCACACCGCTTTCCTTAAGCTCGGCGTGCAGTTCCGTACGCGAAAGTAAAAATCTGACATCTCCGCCTATCTGTTCGGGCTTGAGGAGGAATTCGACACGCGGCCGGACGTAAAAAAGGAAAGGCGCACATTCAATCTGATATGTGTAAAGGATATCCCCTTTTACCTGCGCGCTCAATTCTTTCCCCAACCTGCTTTTGAACCTGCTTACTTCCGGCCTGACTGCCGGAAGGATGAAAAAAGCATACGCAAGCACAATACATGCGACCGTCATGCCGGAAAGGACGACAATCATTCCGTATCCATTGATCAATGTGCGCCTGTTAACCACGGAATATGCGAAAACCGCAATTAATACGGAGGAAACAAAAATCGGAAAGATGACTGCCGTATTTTTCAACGGAGCCAGCAGCCCCTCAATTTTCGGCGATACCGCCGAAAACACATTGAAATAATTCAGAGCGGCTACAGCTAGGAAAAACAGGGATATGGACGATATCAGCGGCAGAATGAAAAACAGTATCTTTTTCCATATTTTTCCAACGACAGTGGAAATTCCGGGTTGAACGGACAAGAGCCAGCCTAGCATGATGAATGCAAGGCAAAACAGTGGGTAGGAATATCGCGCCTTGGCTCCCGGCATGATATTGACAATGATAAATGGCAAGACAAATGCCAGCCTGCAGGCGATAAAGACTTTCCTGTGCCTGCAGTCAATATTGGATACCCATTTCCCGTTCCAGAAAAACGGCAGGAGGACAAGCCAGGGAAAATATCCCATAACCGCCCCCAACACCCTTTTCCCCCACAGGAACACGTTCACATCTTCGGAATTGAACCTCTGTGCGATTTCATTCATCCATGTCCCCGCCATCTGCTGAGACTGCCCCTGCTGTGGTGAATTAATGAAAAAAGCCCATGAAAAGAAAATCAGGCACATCAGCGCAATCCCCGCAAAGTGCTCATATCTCAAAAGCTCCTTCAATTTTTTCTCACTTATGATCACGCTTAAAACCACAAGATAGAAAAACAAAAGGATGAGAGGCCCTTTGAGAAGAAGACCCGCCCCGAGAACCAATGAAGGTATGATCCAAAGCTTGAATCTCGACAATACGCTTCCGCTCCAGAAATTCAGCCAGCAGACCGTCGCAATTCCCGTCAGGCACGCATATACGCTGTCTATTTCAATCTGCCTCCCGTTGTCAATGGAACCGTAGGCCGTCATGAAAAGGATCGCGCTCATCAATCGCGCCCTGAGGGAAAGCAGTTCCGAAGGCATCAGCACAAGCACGGAAACAAAAAGTAGCACAAAGATTACTGAGGGAAGCCTTGCCGCGAATTCGGACCGCTCCCCGTTGATTGCAAACGACGATGCGATAAGCCAGTTTATCATCGGCGGTTTCTTGAAATATTCCTCTCCTACAAGCGAGGGAGTCCGCCAGTTTCCGGTCTCCAGCATGGACACGGCCGGCATGATTCTGCGGCTCTCGTTGAAGTCAATATCAAGGATGCCGAGCCCGGGAAGATAAATTCCCGCCCAGACAAGAAGAACCACAAGATACGCAGTAGCCGGCGTAAGCCTGGAGGAACTGAACATTGATTGCAGTTTTTCAAGCATGATGGTCTCTTCTTATTTCAGAACTTCTTCTCACGTCTTCACTCTAAAATTAGTTTTCTAAATTCTACTTTTACTAATAGTCTCAATGCTTTTCCTCTTTAAAGGAGCGCTGGTTTTCCAACCCGCGTGTTGGCGGACTGGAAAGTCCGCCCTCTGTTATTTTAAAGCTCCATTCTATTTTGAGACTATTAGTAACTCCCGCACTTTAGAACTTTAGCACTTTAGAACTTCAGAACTTCCCCTACGCTTTCCTTCCGAGCTGTGATTTCCTGATCGGACATCCCGGACAGACCTGCTGTCCGCCAAGAGCCGCAGATTCATAGAGGGCCGTGAGAATCTGGATATTCTTTTTACCCTCCGCCCCCTCAACCATCGCCGGCTTATTGTTTCTAATCGCATCAATGACATTCGCGATATACGGGCTATGACCGAGACCGTACACATTCGGGATTTCCTGGGACGCATCTTTCTGCATGTCGGCGTCCTCGGGAAGCTGATCCTCAAATTTCCAGTGATTTATCTTGTTCACCGCGAATCCGCCAATAATGACAGTCCCCTTTTCGCCAAGTATGCTCAGGGATGCCTCGAGATCTTCGGGGCGGGTGGCGACAGTCGCCTCATAGGCGCCGAGGGCGCCATCTTTGAATTTGAAGGTTGCAAGAGCGGTATCTTCCACTTCTATGTCAAGGAGCCGCGTCGCACTTATGCACTGCATCGTATCTATCGGCCCCATGAACCACTGGAGGAGATCAAGATGGTGGCTAGCCTGCTGGGACATCACTCCGCCGTCAAGCTCCCAGGTGCCATGCCAGTTATCCTGTTCGTAGTAGGGCTGGGTTCTCTTCCATCTCGCCCTGACGGTGCCAAGAACCATTTTTCCGAAACGTCCCGCCTCAAGAGCCTTCCTCGCCGCAACGACAGCGCTGTTGAACCTGTTCTGCTTCACAACAAAAAGACGGCATTTGTTGTCGGCGCACGCCTTCATCATCGCATCGCAGTCCTCGACCCTGAGAGCCATGGGCTTTTCAACTATTATATGCTTCCCGAATTTGGCAATGTCGATTACGTGCCTCGCATGATATCCTGTCGGAGTGGCAATGTTCACAACGTCAATCTCGGGATGCTTCATGAACATCTCGTTGTAATCGAGATAATACGGAACTTTGAACTCTTCCGATTTCGCCTTCGCCTTTTTTTCATCGACATCACAGACCGCCACAAGCTCGCCGTCGATTTTGCCTGAGGTCAGGGCCTTGAGATGATTACTGGAGACCCGTCCGCATCCGACAACCGCGAATTTCAATTTACCCTGTTTCATAATGTACTTATCCTTCATGTTTGTATTTTCTTTCCAGAGGACGGAAAAGAAACCACTATTGATAACTGTTGAATCGGAATTTTCAATTCGAAACCGGTTTTTTCCAGCGAGAATGATTGCAAAAATATAAATCAGACATTCAGGCTTGGAAGTTGTTTTGGCATCATATTATGGTACGCGTTAAGCTGGATAGTTTGAGCTCAAAGATACCTCATCCCCCTCTAAAAACCCGCGCTAGGAGAACGTTGTGCTACTTTTTAGACTAATTTCACGATAATGACAAAGGGGATTGGCGACACACCCTGGGAACGCCAAGCGTCTGCTTGGCATATTGAATTTCAAAACAGCCAAGCAGACGCTTGGCGCTCCCGGGAGAAGAACCGCGCTCATCCACCCCAGCTTAACGCTTCCCTTTTTGGCCTTAAAAACAACGTCAAAGGCCATTTATACCCACAAATCGCATAGGATGTATCTAATCAATAACATCTTAAGTGCTAACGACACCGGAATTTCACATTTTGCTTGGAACGGCACCAATGCCGGCACTGATTAACCGCAAAGAAACAAAGTTTAAAGATTTGCTTATGGTTAAGAATGAAGATGCGATTTGAAAAATACGGAAAGGGTTGCACCGAGAATAACCCAGTTGGAGTTCAAGCTTTAGCTTGTCTTTTCTTATTGGGCAGGAATGGTTCTAAGAGCTATTTTCGATTTGTCGTTTTGATGTTTTTAGTTATAGCTCAATTAGTTATGCATTTTAAAACGGGTCAGACCCTTTTCAGCCTAAATTTTACCATAAATTTTTGGGAATGCCTTCCCATTTGTCAACGTTGCGTTCACCAGCTTTAAGACTATCATACATGGCTTGAGAAGCGGCCATGGGATCACGTTTTTGCAGCGCCTTTAGAATTATCTGGTGCGAGTCAATACTTTCCTGGAGATTTGCTACCGCGACGTTCAAATCCATTTCCGAGAATGGAACAAGATAAAACGAGTTCATTAAATGTTTGGCAAAACGGCTAAGCACTATATTATTGGCTGCTGCCAGCACCGCCTGGTGGAATTTCATATCGGCCTGTGCAAAACTCCATAGGATACTGCGAGTCTCCTCTTCATCATGTTTGACATTGGCCGCAGTTTCACTTTCACATACCCTGTACATATCGTTGAGGTTTTTTCGCACACACTCAAACTGTTCAGGTGAACCGTGGCAGGCTGCTTCTCCGGCAGCATAAGGTTCAACCAGCATGCGCAACTTGAGGAATTGTTTTACCTCCTGAATTGAAACTCGCCGAACTGTCGCTCCAGCATTCGATTGGTAATCCAGCAAGTCGGAGGCGGCCATTTCCATAATTGCCTCACGAGTCGGCGCAAGTGAAATCCCGATTAAGTCCGCAATCTCCTGAGCTTTAAGCCGTTCGCCGGGTTTAAATTTTCCCTTCGCTATATTCGCATAAATATAATCATACGCTTTTTGCTTATAAGTTGTATTTTTATTTTTTCTCATAGTTTTCGCAAGTAAAGAGTTGTTGATTTTATAAAAAATGTAGCTGTTTTTATAAAAAAAACAAATACAGTGAATATGCAACAATACGTTTAATATTAATTTTAATATTTGTATCTACTTTATTTTAAGCACTTAATAACGTATTTTATAAAATATTTGTATATTTTATAAAATACGCTGGATTTTAGATGCTTCAGCCATTATAATATAGGTAAGATATTAAAAACATGTGATGTCGGATTATTTAAGTTTACATATATTTAATTTTAAAGAAGGCAAACAACAAAAGAATAAACATGAAAGGTATCAAAATGAACAATCGTGCTAAAAATTTTACTTTAGTTGAACTCCTTGTTGTGATCGCCGTCATCGCAATTTTAGCCGCATTGTTGCTGCCTGCGCTAAACAAAGCAAGAGATAGAGCTAAAGCCATTTGCTGCATCAATAACCTCAAACAGTCCGGTCTCGCAATTTCATCCTATGCTGATGATAACAACGGTTTTGCGCCCCGGTATTCTTCCGCAGATGGAACAACAAGAAGTTGGGCTGAATTTTTGAAAGATAATAACTATTTGCCCAATAATCCGATTATTGTTCAATGCCCGGTGCCTGAAAACATTGTTAAGGCATCATGGGATGAAATTTATGGCATGCCTCTTTATTACTTATATCCTTTGGTTAGTGAAATCCGTAATTTTATAACCCCGGACGATTCGGTTAATCCTCAACTGGGTCGATATATAATTATTCAAAGGATTGCTAAACCTGGTAATCATTATCTGTTGGCTGATAGTTTTGATATAAGTACAAAACGACAAAAAGCCTATATTAATGCCGGAAGCCCGCAAATCCATGCGCGTCATGCCAAGCAACCCAATGTGTTAAAAGCTGATTTTAGCGCCAGCGCCGCCGACAGGCAGTTTTTCAAAGGCAATGGCACTAGTTTTAAAATAACATATGCCGGTGAAAATGGATTTGTACCATAAAATAAAAATTGCGGGTTAACTTTCGGCAAGATTGGTACAATCAAAGTAACTTATCTAACAATTGTTCCTTCAAATAATAGTCCACAGGAAGTAAATTCATGCAAATTGAAACGACAATTATTCATTCCGGCTATGACCGGATTACCTGTCTGGTACATGCCCGTCCGGGGGTGATTCCAGGAAATCCTCCGGTAGGGGTGGTTACCGCCAGTCCGTCCAGAATCAGCGGAGATGATGTTTTTTATGCGATACAGGAAATACGCAGCGAGGACGGCGGAAAAACCTGGGGCAAACCGCAAAACACTTCACTTAGCCGCCGCAATCTGCCGTCTGGAAACGATGAGGGAATCTGTGATTTCTGGCCGAAGTTTCATGCGGCCTCCGGCAAGTTGCTGGGTACGGGACATACAGTACGCTACTACAAAGATAACTTGAGCCCGCTTCCCCGTCCGCGCCAGACAGCCTATAGTGTTTACGATTCCGTGAACAAAAACTGGAATCCCTGGCGCACGCTGGAGTTTCCAAAAGAATTAGCGGATTACTTTATCAGTGAAGGCTCGGGCAGCACTCAACGTTATGATATGCCGGACGGGACTATTTTACTGCCAACGTATTTCGTATCAGATCCGGCTAAAGCCACCTCGATAGCTACGATGCATGAGCAATTAATTTCTACGGTGCTGCAATGTGCTTTTGACGGAGAAACCCTCACTTACATACGTCACGGCAATGAACTGTACAGCCCGGACAAACCTGGTTTGTGCGAACCTTCAATTACCTTTTCCAGCGGACGTTTCTACATTACCTTACGTAATGATTTCAACGGTTATGTGGCGACGAGTGATGATGGATTACACTATACCCAGCCACGTCGCTGGACCTTTGATGACGGATCGAATCTCGGCAGTTACAACACCCAGCAGCACTGGTTGGCACATCATGACGAACTATTTCTGATTTACACCAGGAGCGGAGCGAACAACGATCACATTCCCCGTAACCGGGCTCCGTTGTTCATCGCGCAGGTTGACAAGGAAAGACTTTGTGTCATTCGCGACACGGAATGTATCCTGATGCCGGAACGCGGCGCCAAATTGGGCAACTTCGGGGTGGCGCAGTTCAGTGACCGGGAATACTGGGTTGCTGATGCAGAATGGATGCAGACTAAATCTCCCGACTATGCCAACTGTCGGAAATGTGAAGAGAGGGGCAGTGATAATGCCGTATTTTTGACTAAAGTAACCTTCTAAATGAATATAATATTTTAGTTCAGATTGAAAAGTAAGAGAATCCGAAAACTTTAATAAACGATGCAGAAAGAAGAAATTCATGAAAAAATTACTTATTATCGCTATGTCAATTTTTTTTGACACTCAATTCATTGCCCAGGGGAATGTTAATAGCGTTGATTCCAGTTTAGTGTTGCACTATCGCTTTGACCATGATCCAGGTAGCGTGGCAAAGGATTTAAGCTCATTTCACCATGATGGCACAATCATTAATGGTAAGTATGTAGCTGAATTAAATGGACGCAAAGGCGTATTGCACTTTGACGGGGAATCAAGTTACATTAAAGTCCCGGCTTCGCCTGCTTTACAAATACAAGGCGATATGACTTTTTCGATGTGGGTGCGCCAATATGCTCAATCAAAAAACAAAACGGCGGTTCTTCTTTCTCAAGATGGCAAAGGATTTATTTTTGCTTTTGAGTATGGCTATAATCTTCTGTTTACCTATAAATACCTTGAGGAAAGAGTTTCGCTGCCAGTAACTCATAAGATTCTCGGCAAGGACTGGTCATTTATTACCGTGGTAGTGGAATACCCCCGCTGCAAATTTTATTGCAATGGAGAATTGGTTAAAGATCAATACATGCCGCTTCAAGGCGTTGAAAAAGTCGCCTCAAGTGCCTTAAATATTGGCGGTGATAAAAATACTAAATATTTTGCCCCGATTGATTTATCGGAATTTCGTCTTTATCGCCGGGCACTTGACAGTGCCGAGATTGCCGCGTTATTCAAAAATCAGACACTACCAACGGCGCAAATTGCTGAATTACGAATAGAACCTGATTGGTACAAGAATATTCTCACTTTGAGGTTTACAACAAAAAGCAAAAAAAATCAAGGGAAAGAAGTGGAATTTGACGTTATGGTCAATAATAAAAGTCAAATAAAACAAAAAATCCAACTTATTGACGTTTCCCAAAATAACTCAGGACGGTTTGCCGGCGTAATCCAACTTCCGCTGGATAAATTTGCCGATAAAACCATCATAGTTACTGCCCGGATTGCGGACGATGACCAAAAACCAACAGTAGAGTCAATGGAGCTTCAAAAGCCTGAATGGATTGCACATAAAGCAGGAGAAAACAACCAGATTCCTCCGCCATGGACTCCTGTAAAAAAGGCCCAAACGCTCAATGGTGATATTCAATTAGAAGTATGGGGCAGGCAGTATATTTACCGGAATTCTCCTTTTCCGGTTCAAATTGAATCAGACAGGACAAAACTCCTTGCGTCCCCGATAAAATTGTCTGGCATAGTTGAAGGCAAAGAGTTAGTTTGGGATAATCATGAATTGAAAGTTCTTAATTGCAGTGATAAATCAGTTGAATTAGCCGGTACTTTAAACAATTCAAAGCTGCAAGTTGAAGTTAATTCCAAACTGGAATATGACGGGTTCAATCTTTATGAGTGCGAAATCACCGCCAAGGCTGCTACTTATATTGATAACTTAACGCTGGAAATACCATTAAATAGCGAGATAGCTTCAAGCGCGTATGCCGACCGGGTATATCCTTTAGTCAATGGTAATTACATTGGCACTTTTTTTAGCGGAGCAATCACAAAACAACTTAATTTCCTGTTTAGTCCCAATATTTGGATTGGAAACGATAAAATGGGACTGACCTGGCAAGCTGAATCTGATGAATTCTGGAGCAACAGCGATCCCCAAAAAACGATCCAAATTATTCCAGGAAAATCAATAACCTGTTTACAAACCAATTTTATTGACAAAAAAGTTGTATTAACTGCCAATCAAAAATTAAAATATCGGTTTGCTCTTCTGGCTACGCCGGTTAAACCTTTACAGAAAACCGCCTGGCAGTTGCGCATTGCACGCTATGAACCGTGGGGGAAAGAATTTAATCTTCCTACAAATAAAATCAATGACAAACCGGAGTTGGCGCTGATTAAAGAAAGCGGAGTTCGCCGGATTTATACCAGCAAGCAGGATCTTTTTACATGGCCAATGCCGATACATCCGCAATTCTCAGCAGCTCTTGCCAATATGGTAAACTCCATGCATAACGCAGGATTAAAGTCTCATAGTTATGTTATCCATCAGCGCTTCCCGGTTGATGTTCCCGAATTCGATATCTATGGTTCGTCAATGGTCAATCGACCAATGAAATCTTATAGTCACCCGAACCCCTGGCCGCCGAATCCCAAACGCCCCGGCCCTATAGCAGTTGAATATGGTGCAGATTCCTCATCAATGCTTTTTATGTGCGCCAAAAGCGAAGCTTTACAGGACGCATTCCTGAATAGTTTGAAACAACGCATGGAGACCTATAACGAAGATGGTGTTTACCTGGACGGTACCGTTCATATCGGACCGCTGTGCTATAACACAGAACACGGATGCGGCTATACCGGAACAGATGGCAAACTCCATGGCACTTATCCGACTTTTGAAATCCGTAACTTTATGAAACGTATTTATGCAATCGTTAAAAATCACAATCCTGAAGCTATTGTCGATGCCCACAGCTCGTTTGGTTACAATCCTTCGGGGTTGGCTTATGCGGATGTGATGTGGACAGGAGAACAGTGGCATAATTTGAGATTAACCGGAACTAATTATGTTGCGGGGGAATTGACTTTAGATAAATTCCGCACTGAATTTACTGGTCGACAAATTGGCATAGCTGCGGAAGTTTTGCATTATCGCTTGCGTCATCCGATGAAGATTGCCGCTACTTCTCTCTTGCATGATATATCACCCCGTTACAGCACTGGCGGCTACGACAATTCTACGGAAAGCAAAGATTCATATTTTGCGTTAATTCCCCATATATGGAAAATGCGGGATATTTTCGGGGCAGATGAGGCAAAAAAACTTTACTATTACGAAAATCAGGAATATATCAAAATCAAGGGCAATCAATGCTATGCCACTTTGCTGAAACACCCGGTCAACGGGGTATTGGCGTTGGTCTCCAATCTTAGTACAGAGCCCCAGTCGATAGAATTGGAATTCAACTTAAAGACATTGGATTTAATTGACCGTAAACTTGAAGCGGCGAATGCGTTATCGGGGAATATTCTAAAGATGTCGCCCGATGGCAAAATAAACTTAAAGTTAAATTCTGAAGAATGGATTTACATCTGGCTTAAACCGATAAAAAAATAACCTCGAGTTGCAGACTGGCGTTAAATTTGATATTTAGTAATATTTTAAGGGAGTGGAACCGAGATGAGCGTTTTAATAAAAACTCCAGATTTGATTCGCCTGGGAATTATTGGCATGACTCCGGGCAATGAACATCCGTATTCCTGGAGCGCTATTATCAACAATTATGACAGAGCAGTCATGACTGCGGAATGTCCATCTCCCGGCATTCCAGTTTACCTTAACCGGGAACCTGCCGGGCAAGTAGGGATTGACGGAGTCAGGGTTACCCATATTTGGTGTGATAACCGCAAAGATGCCGAAAAAGCCGCGCGGTGTTCACTGATTGAACAAGTTGCAGATTCACCAGAGGCAATGATCGGTGAGGTTGACGCAGTGATCATTGCCACCGACATTGGCGGCGAACACGTCAGCCGCGCGAAGCCGTTCGTTGACGCCGGATTACCGGTATTCATTGACAAACCGCTTTGTGACAACCGAAATGATCTGGACACTTTCAAGCGCTGGGTAGCTGACGGAGCCGCAATTATGTCCTCGAGTTGTATGCGGTACTGCAAGGAATTTCGTCCATGGCACCGCCACACCCGTGAACTCGGAAATTTGCGGTTGATTTCAATGCCTATGGCAAAAAAATGGGAAATCTACGGCATTCACGCACTGGAAGCAGTCTATCCGATAATTGGCCCCGGGTTTATTTCGGTTTGCAATACAGGAAATTATGACCGTAACGTTGTCCATCTGCGGCATAGAGATCAGGTGGATGTGATTATAACTTGCATCAAGGATTTAAAGTACGGTGCGCCTATGCAACTCGGCGGAACCCAGGTCAATATCTCATTACAGGCCAATGACACCTATCAATCTTTTCGCGACCAGTTGATGGCATTCATTGAATATCTCCGTACTGGAATAAGACCGTTCGCGTTCAGCGAAACTGAAGAACTGATGCAACTTCTGATTGGCGGCATCGAAAGCCGCGAACAAGGCGGTAAAGAGATTTTGATCGACTTAATCTAAGGATAAAATATATGAATGTAATAGAATCGTTTTCTTTAAAGGGCAAAATCGCATTGGTAACTGGCGGCGCCGGTCTTTATGGACGCCAGATTGTCGAAGCGTTAGCAGAAGCTGGTGCGGAAACTTATGTTGCCTCCCGCAATTTGAGTAATTTGGAGGCGCTGGCGAAAGAGTTTCGATCCAGGGGATTGAATGTCCATGCGCTGGAATTAGATCTGGCGGTTGAGGAAAGTATCAAACAAGCAGTTGATTCTATTGTTAAGGAAACCGGACGTTTGGACGTTTTGGTTAATAATGCTGTAACCCGCTGCGCCTTATTCGGCTGGGATCGCCCGATGTCTGATTTTGATAAAAGCTTACACACCAATGCTTCCGCACTCTTTTATATTACCAATTTAGCCGGTAAAGTTATGGCAACACAAAAAAGCGGTTCAATTATCAATATCGGTTCGATGATGGGTATTGTCGGAGTAGAATTATCTAATTATGAAAATACCGAATATCCTACCGATTTCACGCCGCTTTATTTTTATGAAAAAGGCGGCATGGTCAACTTCACACGTTGGGCGGCAAGCATGCTCGGACGCTATAATGTGCGGGTCAATTGTATCAATCCGGGAGGCTTTCAAACCGAAAAGCATCCGGAGACTTTTGTCAAACAATACAGTTCGCGTACTCAGCTTAACCGGATGGCAAACAGCGAAGACTTGAAGGGTATTATTGTTTTGCTGGCATCGGATGCCTCAAACTATATAACAGGGGCCAATATTCCGGTTGATGGCGGGTATACCGCAAAATAAACGTTTGAATAGCGGAGGATAAATTGAATTTTTCGAAACTAATGCTCGGGACGGTGCAGTTCGGACTGAATTACGGAATTGCCAACACCAGCGGCAAACCATCACTCGACACCGTGATGGCGATTCTGAACGAAGCCTGGCTTGGCGGGGTCAATGCGTTGGATACCGCAGCCGCTTACGGAGATAGCGAAACGGTGCTTGGAGAGGCATTGACCAGGCTTGGACTGCTTGATAAAATGTTGATTGTCGGCAAAGTATTGCCGATTCCTGCTGGAATGCCGTTTGACAAAGCAGAGGAATTTATCGAAACCTCTATTCGCAATTCGCTACGCAACTTACGGATAGAACGATTGCCGGTTTGCCTATTCCATAGGGACGAAGATTTAAAATACTATCCGATACTTAATAAAATGACCGAGCGGGGATTGATTGGCGCTGGCGGGATTTCGCTGGACGAACATTCGGCAATAGAGGATGCCATTGCCCGCGCCAAATATATTCAAATACCGTACAATATTTTGGAATGGCGTTATGAAACCCTGCTGGAACAAGCCGTGCAGAAAGGAATTACTATCTTTGCGCGCAGCGTATATCTGCAAGGGTTGTTGCTTATGGATGAATCGTCTATTCGTCCTGGGTTATGCGGAATAATTCCAGTGCGTCGCCGTTTGGAAGAACTCGCCAAGCTGCACGAAATGAGCTTGGCCGGACTTTGTATGCGTTTCGTCTTGAGCCGCACTGGAATTCGCAGTATGCTGACAGGGGTTGATACTCAAGAGCAACTTCGTGAAAACTTGGCATTGATAAAGGCCGGACCGCTTCCGACCGCATTGATCGAAGAAATACGATTAATCGTTCCGAAGCTGCCGGAAGAGCTTATTCATCCGAAATTATGGTCTAAAACAGTTTAATTAAAAGGTGGAAATATGTTAGGAAAAGAAATCAGAGAGGCATTGCACTCCGGCGATCTGGTCTACGGTACCCATGTTACTCACTTAAACAACCTGAGCGCTTCTGGAATCTTACTCCAGGCGGGTTTGGATTATGTTTTTATTTGTGGCGAACATATGCCGTTGGATTCAATCGAAATTGCCAACCTCTGCCGCTTTTATGCCAGTAATGGCGTTGCTCCCGCCGTCAGAATATCTGAACCATCCATGATTGAAGCGGCGCGCGCCCTTGACTTAGGAGCACACGGTATCATCGCTCCTTATGTGGAAACTGTGGAACAGGTCAGGAATATGGTCGGAGCGGTCAAATATCGCCCGCTTAAAGGGCAATTACTCAATGAAATTCTGGATGGGAAACCGCTGTCTCCTGAATATCAGGAGTTTTTTCCCAGGTTCAATAAGAATAACTTTTTAATTATCGGTATTGAAAGTCGTCCCGCATACGAAAATCTTGACGCGTTAATTGATGTTCCCGGAGTAGATGGAGTCTTTCTTGGACCGCACGACCTGACCGTTTCCTTCGGCCACCCCGAAGACTGGAACCATCCGGATTATATGAATGCCATGGAAGATATTATCCGGCGCTGCCGCGCTAAAAATCTCGGTGTCGGACTTCACATGCTTCCGACCAAATATACTCCTGAGCAGGCGCGTAAAATGATTGATATGGGCATGAACTGGGTACTGGACGGGTCTGATGTCGGACATGCCGCCAAAGTATTGTCTGAGCGCCGTGCCGCAATGCGATTGCCCCCCTGTAAGAATAGTGCAGGATGTGCCGCGCCATCCACCTGCGCTGCTCCGGCTGAAAAAATTGAAATCAAGGAGGATGACATCTCTGCTGATGTTGTTAAGATACTATCCGCCCGACACCCTGCGCTGAAGCAGCAGTTCCATAAAAATAATGTTGCCGTCACTTTGGAGAAATAAAAAATCATGAAAATAGTTGTACTAGATGGTTATACTTTAAACCCCGGTGATTTGAGTTGGGAAGCGTTGCGCGAATTGGGCGAAGTCACAATTTACGACCATACGCCACCGGACAAATGCCTGGAACATGCATCCGGAGCTGAAATTATTTTTACCAATAAAACGCCTTTGCCGGGTGTTGTCATTCAGGCGCTTCCGGCATTGCGTTTTATCGGAGTGCTGGCTACCGGCTATGATGTCGTAGACGTCAAAGCGGCTGCCGCACGCAACATTCCCGTCTGCAATGTAGCGGCTTATGGTTCCGATTCGGTGGCACAAATGACGTTTGCCCATCTGCTTAATCTTACCAACCGGGTTGGCATGCACGCCGCCTCGGTAGCTGTCGGCGATTGGAGCAAATGTCGCGATTTCTGCTATTGGCTATCTCCTGTTACCGAATTGAAGGATAAAGTTTTTGGTGTAGTCGGCTTTGGACGTATCGGACGTGAAGCAGCCCGGCTGGCCGAGGCATTTAAGATGAAAGTCCTCATTTATGATATGATTAATACTGGCGATATCAGACAAGTTGATCTGTCCGTATTGCTGAAACAAAGCGATGTCATATCATTACATTGTCCACTGACTCCGGAAACCAGAAACATCATCAACGCGGATGCGATAAAATTGATGAAGAAAAGTGCGTTTCTAATCAATACCAGCCGCGGACAGTTAATTGACAATCAAGCGCTGGCGGATGCATTGCGACGTGGTGATATAGCCGGAGCTGGCATAGACGTATTGGAGCAGGAGCCCCCACCGTTGAATCATCCATTGCCAGCAGCAACAAACTGTTTTGTCACCCCGCATATTTCCTGGGCTTCGCTGGAAGCACGCCAACGCCTGATGAATATCGCTGTTGACAATCTTTGCGCTTTTCTAGCTGGAAATCCCGTAAATGTCGTTAATCAACCATAATTCACCTTAATTTAAAAATATGGTAAAATACATGCTTACTAGTCAAATAATGAAACAATTATTCTGCGCGGTTACATTGATCAGTGCGGTTGCACTGAAATCGGAGCCAATCACCTTGAATTTGTGGAGTGATGACTATCCTGGAATTATTAGAAATGCGGGAGAGGAAAAGAAGTTTCCCAAACTGCCGGATACCGTCGTGGCTAACGTAAGCATACCTTCAATGAAAGTTTACCTGCCTGAAAAAAGCAAATCAACCGGAATTGCGCTTGTTTACTGTTCCGGCGGATCGTACAACAAGGTGTCGTATGTTTCTGATTATGTAAGTCAGGCGGATTATTTTGTTTCTAAAGGAGTAGCCGTCATCGTGGTAAAATACCGGACGCTTCCGCCATCAAAGAATGTTTCAGATGCGATGGATGACGGATTGCGTGCGGTGCGTATAGTTCGCTACCGGGCAAAGGAATGGAGTATCAATCCTGCAAAGATAGGAATGCTGGGAGGATCGGCTGGAGCAAACCTTATTTTAAATGCGGCCACACACTGGGATAATGGAAAGGCTGGAACCGCCGACCTTGTCGAGCGTGTAAGTTCCCGCCCTGACTTTATTGTATTACTCTGCCCGTGGCCGAATAAACAGCTTCTTTCGGATTTCGTAATAAATGAAACGACGCCTCCAGCTCTTTTGTGTTCAGCGCACGATGATAAGATTGCCCCAACAGCTTTTGCAGATGGGATAGTCGCCGCTTACAAGAAGGCTGGTGTTCCGGCGACATTGTGGACGATTGAAAAAGGCGGCCACACAGCCTTCAAACCAGGCAATTTCGGCGAGGGCTGGAAAGAGCAGTTATGGTCATGGCTTGAAAATATCGGTATTATAGCCAAATAAAAACAAGTAATTGCTCCGTCTTTACTGGGGAGCTAAATATTGTCATAACAGGCCATTTATAGGTTATTCTCATGCATGGATGATGATTTTAATTCAAATACGAGTTTTAAAACGGGTCAGACCCTTTTCAGAAAATTTCAAGAGTGGTCAAGATGGAAAAGGCCGATGTCCGGATACAAGTAGAAGATTTTTGGTTCGTTTTCATTTTGAGTGGGTAAACACGCAAAATATGAAAATAATTGAATATCAAATATCCAAGGAAATTTCCGAACTTCCGCACTCTCGAACTTTAGAACTTCCCTCGCCTTCCCTTCATCGGTTGGATATTCAGTCTTTCTACCCACTCGATCTGAGAAGGAACCGAATTTATTCCCTGTCTTTCATTCCTTCATGTGCTTCTTCGCTGACTTTACGAAGCGTCCAAACGCCCTGTCCTTTCTCCTCTTCTCGAAGTATGAGAGATCGTGGTGTTCGGTTTCCTTCTTGAGCTTCAAATAGCTGCGATAACGTTCCTCGCTCAACTCACCGTTCGCGATTGCCGTCAGGATTGCGCAGCCGGGCTCCTGAGTGTGGCTGCAATTGGCATAGCGGCAGTTCATGGAAAGATCGCGAAAGTCTTCAAAACTCTGGGCTACTCCATCGTTGGCATCAAAAAGTCCCAGTTCTCGCATGCCGGGCGTATCAATCAACATCACGCCTTGTTCAAGGAGGATAAGCTGCCGACGCGCTGTTGTGTGTGTGCCTTCCCCGGTTCCGCTGACGGCCTTTGTGTCAAACGCGCCATGCCCGATCAGACGGTTGACGATCGTAGTCTTGCCGACTCCCGATGACCCAAGCAGGCAACACGTGATCCCCGACACTAATACACGTCGGAATTCGTCAAATCCGGCACCGGTCATGTTGCTAAGAGCGAGGACTCTGGCAGTGACGCCGGACCGCCTGATGGCCTCAAGAACAAGTTCCAGTTCAGCAGGAGAGATTAAGTCGGTCTTGGTCAGAAGGATCATCGGCTCAACACGACCGTTGGCCGCCATGACCAAATACCGATCAAGTCTCTGCAGATTAAAGTCGAAGGTACATGATTGAACAATGAAAGCGATATCAATGTTGCTTGCAATCATCTGGAAGTCCACATTCTCGCCAGCGCACTTGCGGCGCAAAAACGTCTTTCGGGGTAAGACTCCATGGATGATTGCCGAGGTGTCAGAGTTGTGGTACTGCACGGTGACCCAGTCGCCGACACACGGCAGGTCAACTGGGGACTCAGCACGGAATCGGAATTTCCCTGTGAGTTCAGCGGGAATCTCCCTACATTCATTTCTGACAAGATACGCACCTCGGTCAACTGCTGTCACTCGGGCAATATCTTGATCGCTTTGCCGCAAATCTCCGACATGCGCTTCAAACCAGTTGTCAAAACCTAATTCGCTCAATTTCATTTTACCTTATCACCAAACTATTAATTAACATGCAAATTTAACGTTAGCGACGGCTCTCCTGAAACTGCCGTTGGAGTTCACGGCTTTAGCGTGTCTAAAGAACAGCCTAAAGGCTGGACTCCAAAATTTGGAGTTCATCACGTGACCACGTTGACACGTGGAACGTGACTCACGTGGCACTTTAGTGTGTGCCTTTAAAAGTTTCTTATTGATAAAACTGTGGCCTACACAGTCAGCCGCTGTTCACTGTTCACTTGGTCTCTAGTCACTAGTCACTGGTCACTATTTTCCTCTTCCTGCTCCACAGTTTTAAACCGAGCCAGAGGATGACCAGGACAAGCAGTGCGACGACCACGTAAACCATGCTTTTGCCGATGGAGCCCTGTTTCGCTCCTTTACCGATAAGGGTGAACGGAATGGCCTCCGGGAAAAGTCCGATCGCCGTCCCTATGAGGAAATCCCTGTGCCTTATCGGAGACAGTCCCATAATGAGATTCAGCACCATTCCATGGACAGGCATCTGCCTCACAAGTATGACAGCGGGGATGCCTCCGTGATCTAGGATTTTCGTGAACCTGTTCAACTTGTGACTGTGCCGCAGTATGAAATTTCTTCCGCCCCATCTGACAAAAAGAAAAACAATATAGTAGGCCATCAGAGTCCCGATGACACAATACATGAGTCCGTGTACAAACCCGAACGCCATGCCGCCAAGCGGACAGAGCAGAAGTCTGGGCACTCCGACGCAGACAAGGGCGCATACCCCCAGGATGAAAACAACCGGAGCCATGAATCCGGTCTCTTTTATACGTTCGCAGATCTCGGGGGCTTTGTCGATATACTGTTTCAGCGGGGAAAGGTAGGCGGCAAAAATTATGCCCACGAATATCAGTATGAACAGAAGGTCTTTCCTGATGGAGAGTATGGAACCGGCGTCCGGTTTTTCAATGATTTCAAGGTCGGCATCAGGAGCAAGATCCTGAGTGGTGTTTTCAATATTATTATTCACTATCTCCCCATGGAAGGCATTGCTATCAACTTAAGGCTTGAATATCCAATATCGAACACGGAATGTCCAATAATGAAGTAAAGACTAAATGCATTGGGAACTAATTTCATTGGATGTTGGAAATTCCTTCTTGGATGTTGGATGTCCATTTTCCAAGTATGCCCTTGGGACTCTTATAATTATGAGGCGTATTCTGTTCCAACCCTGTCACCCCTTAAAGCTCTTTTCTTCATCCAGCGCATTGCGAAACAGTCAACTATTCCGCGCCACATCCTGTTACCGATACCGTATTTTGATTTACCGCGTGTGCGAGGGCGGTCATTCACAAGTATTTCAATGACCTTGTATCCCTGGAAGCGGAGGAGTGTCGGAAGAAACCTGTGCATCCCGTTGAAAACCTGCATCTGCCAGAGGGCGCTTCTGCGGATTGCGCGGTAAGTGCAGCCGGCGTCAACGATACGGTCTCCAGTCATGAAATTCCTGAATGAGTTTGCAGTCCGCGACGAAATCCTCTTTACAATAGTGTCCCTTCTTCTTCTGCGAACTCCGCAAACTGCGGCGACATCATCTTTCAATGCGTCAAGAAGGGAGGGAATGTCCGCCGGATCATTCTGCTGGTCGGCATCCATTGTGATGATGACCTCGCCGTTTGCATTGGCAAAACCTGTCGCCTCCGCCGCACTTTCACCGGAATTGATCAGATGCGGGATGACCCTGATGAACAGCCTGGTCTTTTTAAGCTCCTTAAGGACTTCAAAGCTCCGGTCGGTGCTTTTGTCATCAATGAAAATAATTTCGAATTTCCTGCCAACCTTTTCAAGAACGGACTCAATCTCCTTCACAAGAGGTTCGAGATTGTCCTCCTCGTTGAAAACCGGTATGACTATTGACAGGTAAACTTCCGAATCCATTTTCCACTGCTCCAATGTTATCGAACAATTTAAATGTTTTTGTAAAAGGGTGTGGGGTTTGGTGCTAGGGAAAAAACTTTTTGAAAAAAGTTTCTTTCCCTCGCCCAAATATTCCTATTTCTATTTGTAAAAATTTTTAATTGTCTCGCAGACGTATTCTATTTCTTCTTTTGTCAGGGTGGGAGATACCGGAAGCGACAGCATGTGCTCGCAGGCGTATTCGGCTTTCGGGAAATGCCCCTTCCCTTGGTTAAGCCTGGCAAACGCGGGCAGTACGTTCAACGAATACGGGTAATGAACACCGCTTTCGATTCCTTTTTCCTTGAGATGCTTCGCAAGCGCATCACGGTCTGGAACTATCACCACATAGAGATGGTAGACGGGCTCGGTTCCGGAAAGCACCTTCGGCGTCTTGAGCCGGCTTATTCCTTTGAGACCGGCGTCATACCATGCGGCAACCTGTCTTCTGCTGCTGTTCCATCCGTCAAGTTGTTTCAGACAGACCCTGAGAAGGGCGGCCTGAATCGCATCAAGCCGACTGTTGATCCCCTCGAACTCGTGGTCGTATTTGCTCTCGCGACCGTGGTTCGAGTACATTCTGATTGTCCTCATGAGCGCAGGATCTTTTGCAGTGACAGCTCCGCCGTCGCCGAAACCGCCGAGATTTTTCGATGGGAAGAAACTGAACACGGCGGCATCACCCATTGTGCCGACTTTCCTGCCCTTATAAACGGCTCCCTGGGCCTGCGCACAATCTTCGACAAGTTTCAAATTATGTGTTTTTGCAATCGCAAGAACCCTGTCCATGTCAACAGGCTGACCGTAAAGGTGAACCGGAATGATCACCTTCGTCCTTGAGTTTATTTTCTTTTCGACCTCGTCAAGATCAAGATTGAACCCGTCCGCGCTGACATCGCAGAAGACAACCTGGGCTCCAGTAAGAGAGATCGCCTCGGCGGTTGCAATGGCAGTATGGACAGTGGTGATGACCTCGTCCCCCGTACCGACACCCATTGATTTAAGTGTCGCAAAAAGGCCGCTGGTCGCGCACGCAACGCCGCAGATGTTTTCAACGCCGAGCCAGGAGGCCATTTCCTTTTCAAAGGATTTGACTTCTTCCCCGCCTATATAATGTCCGCCGTCAATGACTTTTATGGCCGCATCATGCAGTTCTTTCCTGATTGGCTCATGCATCTTGATTAAATCCAGGAACAATATTTTATTCATTTTGTCTTTCCATATGTTTGAAGTGAGGCGGCACATACGATTAAAATAAAAAAAAGAAGCGATAAGATACAATTCAAGGCTGATTTTTCAAACGCGCAGAGTATAATTCCGACTGAAGAATCTCCAAAAGAAGCGACAGTGAAAACGGCTTGTCGGGCAGAGCCTCAAGCTCTTCAATCCCTTCAATGAGATTTTTAACTCCTCCGGGTATGAAATCGAGATATCTCGTTTTACCTTTGAAAAGCGAAAGGAATGCAAAAGCGCCAAGCGCCTGCATGTTTCGCTGAAGACCCGAGATCACTGCATATCTCCTGAATTGATCCCTTGAAAAAGCGAGTTTTTTGACACACACACCCTGGAGTTTTTCATAATAATATCCCTCCAGTTCTTTCCTGAGTTTTCGTGGGATGTCAACATAGGCGTCCTTGAGGAGGGACATGAGATCATACGTCACAGGCCCCTGTCTTGCGCCCTGGAAATCCACAATGCGCACATGCCCGTCCTTTATCATTATGTTCTGCGACTGGAAGTCGCGGTGAATGAGAATCTGGGGCTGGCTCAAGGCTTCATTGGCAAGCATGTCAAAACCGTGCTGGAGCGCCGCGCATTTCGCATCAGTCACCCCAAGATGCCTTTTCAGGAAATTATCGGTGAAATATTCCGTCTCCCACCTCATTCCCCTATAGTCAAAATACCTGTCCACCTCACTGCGGCATTCAACTCCGAGTTCACAGCTTTTCTTCTGGAATCCGACAAGCCAGTCAATGACCTTCCTGTAAACTTCCCCATGGTCTCCCCTCTTCAAAACCTCATAGACAGTCTCATCCCCGAGATCCTCCACGAGGATTGCATATTGGGATTTGTTGTAGTTGAATATCTCTGGACTGCCGAGTCCGTTTTTGAAAAAATATTTTCCGATTTTAATGAATCTTTCAAAATCCTGATCCTCAGACGAGGAAAGCATAAGGATCCTTGAAGAGTCCGGATAGCTCATCCTGTAGAATTTCCTATTTGATCCCTGCTCCGCGATCTGAATCACCTTCACCGGAGACCGCGATGCCGACGTTTGGAATTCCTGTTCGGCGGGAGATGAGACCAGTGCGAAATATTTGGTGACGGTTCCGATATCGTTCCAGGAGATTTTCTCCGGCATATGCGTTCCGACGGAACCCGGCTTATCCGCAATCGCAGCCAAGATGGAGGAGATAATGGAATGGTTCACCGGATTCGCAGGCAGATAATTAAAGATGTCCCTGGAAAAAACCGCTATTCCGGAATAAGTCATCATACTGCCTGAAGTGCAGGTTTTCCCGAGCTTGCCGAGGATGTCTATCACTGTCCCGGAATTTTCCGAATCCGGAGACACCAGCACCCTGTTTTCCGGACCTCGAATTGCAGCCAGTGTCGCCATTCTGCCCGATGCCGCATGAGATTCAATGAGTTTTCCCAAATCCAGATCTGAAAGGATATCTCCATTGTAAAGGACAAAATATTCCGATTCGGAAAGGAGATTTCTGGCATTGACGAGAGGTCCTCCAGTACCGAGAATTTCATTTTCATGGAACAGCTCGACCATGCCTGAATACGGTGAATTCCTGATGAAGCTTTCAATGCGATCCGCCAAGTGATGTGTGTTGACTGCGATCTTCGCAATCCCGGCCCGCTTCATTTTTACTATTATCGACTCCAGAAGGGGTACGCCTCCGACAGGCATGAGCGGTTTGGGGATAAAATCAGTCACAGGTCTGAGACGCATTCCGACGCCTGCGGCAAGTATTATGGCATTCACCTTGAAATCATTGCTCAAATAAAGAATCTCCTGACGGCCATCCTATCCCCGCCGCAAGCAACGGGGTATTGCGGACGCCCTCCCTCGCCTCACAGCGGGCCGGAGATTCTTTATAACAAAAGAAAATAAAAGCCGACCCAAGGGGCGGGGAATTTGACCCAACTAAGATTAAAAGAAAATATGAACTGGAAAAAAATGGTCGGGACGGAGAGATTCGAACTCTCGGCCTTCAGACCCCCAGTCTGACTAAGGCCACCTCAAAATCATCCTTCAGACTCATATTGCTACGTTTTGAAACTACTTGAAACGCAATTTAGTGGTAGCAAATATGGAGCAGATTTTTCAGCCCACTTTATCAACTACTAATCTTAATACATTGACACCATTTATTTAGACTGTCAACCTTCATTGTTAATATTTCAGCAAGTCCTGTCACAATCCCCTGGACGCATCCATCCCCCCTACCCTACCTTAATTTCCCCAGTAAATACGTCACAATATCACTGGTAGCTTCCATAGCTACCGGTGTTCTTTCATGCTTTTAATAAGGCCGTAATCGGCCCCAACAACGTTGGTGGCCACTACGGGCGCATTTGCTCCGTCTG
>CAMCYE010000022.1 GCA_945883805.1 Victivallis vadensis
TGCCGATCTTATCTGCCGGCACAACGGCAAAGTTCTTTTTTACCTCCACTAAGCATCTGCTTATAGGGTCGACTGCAATCAAAGGCAGCTTCACGACCTCCCAGTCAAGTTTCGCAGCCTGGATCGCCTCTGCGGAAGTCGCAGGCCCCTTCAGCTCGGTACCAAGCCCGTGCCAGGGCGTCTTACCACAGTAGAACATCGAAGCTTCACCGTTTTCAATGTTTATGTTATGCCCCATAGTGGAATCCTCCTGTTTTATTTTTTTACTTCACAGCTTTTCGGCATACTCCAGGAACTTCTTTACTGTCGTGGCGTCCATTTTAGAGAACTGCTCCATGATCCTGACAAACTCGCAGTTCTCGTTCTTTTCCACATGGTCTGATATTGCATCAATTATAGAATCAACGCCCTTTTTGCGTTCCTTTAAACCAGTTGATGATTTCTTCCCTGTGATTTCCATAAGCCCTCCTCTGTTGTTTTAACATTTACCGACAATCACCGTGAAACACTGATTATTTTATGGTCTTATAAGGCGACAAATACATCAGTTTGCTGTTCATTCCCGGCATCGTCCGGATTTCAAGCTCCTTCATCCTTGTCGTGATGATGTTGAATATGAGCTGGGTCTCGGGGAGCATCTTAACATCTCCCATCGCTATTGAATACTGGATCAGGACCTTCTTCAGAGTTTCCATTGAGTATCCGTCCAAGTTGAAATAAACGGTGAGCATGGAGTTGTGCAAGACAGCCTGCGGGAAATCACCCCTGTTCGGGCTGAGCATTGCGTCGCCTTTGCTAGTTGTCTTTACTGTAAGTTCCACCGGCGTGATGGTAGCGGAGCCATAATTCATGAGAGCGGCCCTCATCTCTATAAGCCACTCGTCCATCAGCGGTGCGAGCCACAACGAATCCTGGCGGTTCAGATATCCGAGCCTTTCACGTCCATTAACGACTCGGATTGCATTGGTGTCACACCGGTTTCCCGGCTCACGTTCAAGGCTCAACCGGTATCCGGCTTTAAGCTGTGCCGATGTATGTTCCATTCCTGTGAGATTGCTGTGGATTGTCCCTACCGTACTCATTTTCACTCCTTTGATGTTTCAGCTTCCATCATGGGCTTGCGCCTCCTTGATATTCATCTGGCAGTCATTATAGTTAGGGGACAAGGACATTTTGTGTCCATATAAATTTTCTGGACAAAAATTTATGTGAAAAGAAATGCAGCACAGGCATCTTGCCCGTGATTCAAACTTTTTATTACAGGCGGGACGCCTGTTCCACGTTCTTAAAAAAAAGGGGAATTATGCCGACCAACAAAAAACAGCTCCAGCGCCTGGTCAAATTCGTCGCAATGCTCAAGGAAAACCGCTACCCCAATTGCTACAGCTTTGTAGAGG
Source organism: Victivallis vadensis (assembly GCA_945883805.1). GTDB lineage: Bacteria > Verrucomicrobiota > Lentisphaeria > Victivallales > GWF2-50-93 > GWF2-50-93. Next base: position 1,398 of record CAMCYE010000022.1, read on the forward strand.
AACTCCGCAAGGACGACCTCTACAAGAACAAGAATGTCGCCTGCACCACAAAGACCATCCAGCGCGACATCCTCACACTGAAGAACGAGTTCGACGCCCCCATCGACTACGACTACGAGAACAAGGGCTATTACCTGCAGTCGCACGGATGGGATTTCCTCTGCCCGCTTTTCGAGGAACACGAGATGCTGGCATCCGTAATAGGCGCAAAGATCGCCGAGGACATTATGCCGGAACCGCTGAGGAGCCAGGTAAGGAACGCCGTGGATTTCCTGCTTACAAACAACAATCCCGACTTCCTTGACACCGCCTATGTTAAATCCCTGATGATATCCCCAGGACTCCGTGTCAATATTGACAAGGACGTCTTCAATACCGTGTTCGAAGCCTGGAAAACGCATCACACCCTTGACATTGAATATCTGGATTCCGGCAACAGGAAGAGTAAAAGAAGAATTGACCCTCATGTCCTGGCTTTCAGGGATGGTGCGTGGTTCACGATAGGTTACTGCCATCTCAGGGAGGAACGCCGGACTTTCGCCGTACACAGGATTGCCGGAGCCGAGGTGAGCAACAAGGTGTTCAGGCCTTCAGCGGAGATCATTGACTCAGTGGAGAAGGACGGACCGTTCAAATACAAGAATTATCAGAACGTCAAGCTTCTCTGCGACAAGTCAATCCTCAAATCCATAACTGAAAAACCGCTTCACAAAAACCAGAAGATTGAACCTGTTGACAAGGAGAGGTTCAGCTTAATCATTCCCGTGGTTCCGGAATACGAGATAATGCTCATGGTGCTGAATCAGGCCGGACTCATCAAGGTCATGGAACCAGCCTCACTGAGGAAACAGGTCAGGGAAGTGGCGCAGAAGATACTGTGCCTGCACAAGGCCTAGTCATTATTAATCCCCCAGGAAATAATTCATCGCTCCAACGGGATCAGCCGGATCCATGAGGCTATCCGCCACAAAGGGAATCATGTTTTGATATTTGCTTCTTGGAAAAAAGCATTCGTGGTGCAATTTTATTTGTCTTACGGGGTCACGCCCCCGCAATTGACAAATAGAGGCATAAAAACCGCTGCTAAGCCTGCCAGTTGTCAAACCCTCTATGTCATCCTCCTGCCCTTTTCCGTCAGCCGGTACTTCTGCAGGCGGCTGTTTGGCTTGCCGGGGATGGTGTATTCCAAAAGACCGGCATCCCGCATACGAGGCAAATCTTTGCGGAGATTGCCACTCAATTGCTTGTGACCCAAAGCAGTTGCGATTTCCGCTAATGACAACGGGACTGGAATGCAAATCTTCAAGATTGATCTTTCGACTTGTGCCTCGACTTGCTCACCAACCGGTTCGGAAACCTCCCTTGCCACGGGATGGACAGGCAGTCGCACCATGAAATAGCTGTGGTCTTCATCAAACTCGAACTCTGCGGGGATTGATTGATATAATCTATGGCCCACGCCATACCTATAACGTTACTAGTTTCCCGAAATACCCACTATTACCTGCTTATCAAATCAGCCTCATTTCCTGAAACGAGGTGTGCCCCATGTGTTTCAAGCCAAGCTCGGTTATCTGCCTCCCTTGTGCAGTCTTGACGATCAGCCTGAGTTTCAGAAGCCAAGGTTCCACGATGTTTTCAATGGTTCCATCGTCTTCTCCGACAGCCTGAGCGACTGAAGACACGCCAAGAGGCCTGATTACCTCTCCAAGATACTCAAGAACCTTGCGGTCGAGTCTTGTCAGCCCGAGTTCGTCTATGTCCTGCACGTCGAACATCTCCACGACACAACTTGAATCAATGCGGGGATGTTTGGAATAAACAGTGAAAAACTTGATGAAACCCAGCAATTCGGATTTTTTTCGACTTCTAGATTATTTCGGACTTCGTCAGTATTGGAAGTTTTTATGAGTCAGATGCCCTACCGTGTCGAGAATGGCATTTTGAAAGATTTTTCAATTCCGAGAGATTTGAACGAATCAGAGCCTGTTTCTTTGACTTCGACCATTTTTTCAGTTGCGATTCACGCTTTAACGCCTTTTCCTTCTCATCGAAAATTTCATAAAAAACCAATTCAACCGGCTTACGACAAGAAGTATATTCAGCTCCCTTACCGGAATTATGATCAAATACCCTTTGATTCAGATCTTCAGTGAAGCCGACATAAAGAGAGTTATCAGAGCATTTCAGAATATAAATGTAGAAGGGCATTTTGAGGGTTTCTCTTTGTCTCTTTGGCGTTTGGCCGTGCCATGAGCGAAATAAAAAGCTTCATGGTAAAGAGCTTCGACTCGTTTAACTCGCTCAGCCCCATTCGACTCATTAAAAAGCTCAACGCAGGTTAAGGGAAGCTTTTTAATGAGTCGAATGGTAGCGGGGGTTGGAATCGAACCAACTGCCTCCAGGTTATGAGCCTGACGAGCTACCAATGCTCTACCCCGCAATATTAGTAAGTGCAGTAATTATATAACTGATTTTTTTTTTTGCAAGCAGGAAATGCATTTACGAGGCTAAAAACTTCTTTTATTCGAAGTTCGATGTTCAGGAGGCGTTATGGCTTACTCGCGAATCGGCTTTTGATAAATAGAGCCTCGGACCTCACCGCTCTCGTTTTCAGAAAAGGAGACGATCATTATCCTGAGAGATTTTTTATTTATGAAGATATCGCCAGTGGCAGGATTCATCTGATTGTCGTGGGATCCGAAAGCCTGCCATCCCCCCGAACCAATCTGAAGTCTGATTGAACGCAACGCCTCGTCAGAGGAAAGGGATGTGGTGAAGTATCCGTAATCAGCTTTTCTTGATGGGAATTCCATTGTGGTGACAGGCTTTGAATCTGGCGGTAAGGGAAGCGTACGAGGCCATGACGGACTGTCAGGCATTTTCGAGGGAAGATCTATCGAGAACTGGATTACCGGATACACTCCTCCAAGCTCGACAAGATATACTCTTTTTCTGCCACCGTTTTTTTCTTTTATTTCAAACAGGGCGGAATTGCCGTTTTTTGAAATTTTCGCATCTGGAAAATTCTGTTTGAGCTGGTCAATGCAAACCTGAAGCCCTATGTCGAGAACAGATATTTTAAGGTCACCGGCTACACCATTTATGACAACCGGCTCAATCCAGAGCTCAAGCGGACTGAGAAATTCCGATAGATCTCCTTTTCCGCCGCCGGAGAAAGGGGCAAAGGTGAAAACCTCGGCAATCGCCGCGTGGAAACATAAAATCAACAATACTGTCAAAAATCTTTTCATACCATACCAATACCATCGAAACAGCCTGGCAACAATGTCACAGACAAATTTATATCCATCCAATACTTTTGAATTGAATTAGCTGGCGGCTTCTCCTAAATTTAAGATATATTAGACAATCCTTTTACTGACGGAAGGATCGGATAGACTTTTCCATTTCCTTCAGGAAGAATGTAGAAAAAAGAATTCGAATATCTCAGCTGTTTATTCGCCCAAAGATGGAAGTCAAGAACGCGTATCATGTTCCAGTGAAGAAGTGTCTTTTTCTGCGGTCTCTCAAGATGCGGAGCCGCATCGCACAGTGATACTTTAAGGTTGCCTAGGACAAGAGGTCTACCGTCCTTAATTGCCGCAACCGCCCTGACCCAGTCCCGTAGGAGGCCGGAAACGGGTGGCGCATGAAAACACGGCGCACCGGCGGGATTGCCTGCGAATCTCGCAGAATACATTTCAGGCAGTTCCCTGTCCGGAAATTTAAAATACTTGCCCCCCCCGGGCAATATCTTGTTTTTCCCGGAAAAGGAAAATTCAGAAAACCCGGCGGCATCACATGTAAAATATTTCCTGCCCGGTATCTCCCATGCGAAATACCAGGTGAACCTGTATTTTCTCGGGGCGATTGTCCCTGTTTCATTCCATTTTGCAAAAATCCGTCTTACAGATATTCCGCCAGACGCCTTTTCAAACACAATTGACGCCGTTGTTCCCGGAAAAGTTTCGGTCTGAAGCCATCGCCAGACGTCATCACCGGTGCCTATTTCCAATTTTGTCCCGTCATCTCCCTCAAAAAGAATAACGAGGGGGATCTCTTCAACCGCAAGTTTCCACGATGAGTCCCTGCCAACGGCGTGCCATTCGATATCCGAAGTTTCAGAGAGCGGTTTGCCTATTTTTAAAATCCCTATTTTCGCCCACGCCCCCTTAACCATAAGATTGTCAATCTCAAAGGATCCGGCCTCCATCGGGGCTTTCAGGACGAAGTCGGTTGTTATTTTCGCGCGGTTGCCCGCAAATTCAAACTGCCTGGTGATCTGAGGCTCGGAACCGAAGGGTATTACATTGACAATTTCAGCGCTTTTGTTAAGCAGATCAACGGACTCATGCTGTCTGCATTTAATACAGTAGCCTGATGCCTCCTCGATTATTCCGAACACCATTCCGGAAAGTGAAAGAATCTCCCGGCCGGCGCAGGAGAAAACCATTTTCTGGCCGGAAACTGCATTGAATGAGGCAGTCCAGTCACCGTCGGTCAGGATAAGGGGTTCAACTATGTTCATTCCACAATCCTGAAAACGTCTGAAAGCGTTTTCCTTTTTCTAGGTTCGGGATTTTCTGCGGCTCTGCCGAGAGGTGAAATGGCAAGGACCTCCCATGGTGGCAGGATTCCCAGCACGGAATTCATCCGTCCGACATCATAGGCGCATATCCAGCATGTGCCCAGTCCCTCGGCGGTTGCCGCAAGCACCAGATGTTCCATTGCAATCCCGATGTCGACACCGATGATGCTCGAACCGTCAAGCCGTTTCCATGCCGCATCACGGTTGCCCATTGCGACAACAATTGCCGGAGCCCGCCTCATCCATTCGTTTTTGTAACATGAGGATATGCTGTCACGGACATCCCTGTTCAGTATGATCCGGAAGCACCATGGTTGAATATTGCACGCGGAAGGCGCAAGATTTACAGCCTCCCCGATTCTTGCCAGTGCGTCTTTGTCGATGGGCTCGTCCTTGTAGGCGCGTATGCTTTTCCTGTTCTTAACGACATCGTAGAATTCCATGTTGTATTTCCCCTTGTCTTTATGATTGCAAAGCAATCTTTTGGAGTTCAACTTTTATTTTTCCATCTTATGGAAAAATCATGCTGTCCATTCCGTTATCGCAGCAGCAGCCGCACAATCGACAATATCATCGGAGGAACAGCCTCGTGAAACATCATTGAAAGGGCGGCGAAGCCCCTGCACGAGAGGGCCGATCGCAATTGCGCCCGCAAGCCGTTCCGTTGCCTTGTACATTGTGTTGCCGCAGTTCAAATCCGGAAATATGAGCACATTGCAAGTTCCGGCAATTTCGGAACCGGGCGCCTTTGCCCTGCCAATTGCAGGAATCACAGCGGCGTCAAACTGGAATTCACCGTCTATCTTCAACTGGGGATCAAGCAACTTCGCCTTTGCTGTTGCTTCGATGACCTTGTCTATTGTCGGATCTTTTGCAGACCCCTTTGTCGAACAGCTTATCATGCCGACACGGGGTTCATCGCCAGTAAAAGTCCTGTATGTCCGTGCAGTGCAAACTGCGATTTCCGCAAGCTGGTCGGCATTCGGGTTGATATTCATCCCGCAGTCGGCATAAAAGAGCGCCCCGTTAAAACCCCACTTCGAATCGGGCAACTGCATGATGAAATAGGCGGAAGCCGTTTTTATCCCTGGTGCGGTTTTAAAAAGCTGAAGCGACGGTTTAGTCTTCTGAGCCGTATTGTGATTATAACCTTTAGGATTACCCCCTCCGGACACATAGCCGTGTGCATCGCCCGCACAGACCATTGCGGCAGAAAAAACACAACTGTCCTTGATCCATTCCCTTGCCTGCTCTTCCGTCAGTCCCTTGCTTTTGCGGAGTTCGTAAACCGTAGCTGCGTAATAGTTGAATCTCGGCGAGGAAAGCATGTCAACAACTTCAACGCCATTCAGGCTTATCGAATTATCTCTGGCAAGTTTTTCTATTGCCTCCCCCACGCCGACAAGAACCGGACGGGCATAACCGGTCGCCACCAGCTTCTCGGCAGCCTTTAGATTGCGCACGTCATCGCTCTCGGTAAGGCATATCCTGCGGTTCAGGGCTTTAGCCCTGAACCTGATTTTCTCAAGCACTGTCTCAGACATTATATCTTTTCCTTTCTGTGGCCAAAGGCCGTAATTTTAAATTCCAAAAAAGATTTCACCACTAATTTTCACCAGTCTTCGCCAATGAGCTACGCCCTGGCAGGCTAATCGCCACTGACAGGAATTAAATACAAACCATGCAATGAATGAAGATTAGTGGTTAAAAATATTTTTCCTGTATTGTTATAATTTTGAAATCCCTTAACGTCTATTAAAAAAAACGCGCGGTTACCGCGCGTTTTTCATAAATCATTTTCCGCTGAAAATTATTTTTTCTCGTCCTTTGCCTTCTCAACGCATGCAGTAGGGGCGTAATCATCTCCCCTAAGATCAATCATGGCAAATCCTGCAAAGAAATCAACAATTTCAATTGGATGGACTGCAACGCCCACAGTGACTAGCCAACCGGCATTCGCGCCTATTTCCCAAAAGTCCCTGATTTCCTGAGTATAAGTGAAATCATCTTTTGGCATTGCAAGGCTAAGGGGTTTTCTCTTTAATATGAATTCCCTAGTGGTGCCAAAGTTATCGTCAACATATCCCCGTTCAGAAGTCAAGCAGATGAATTCGTAGTTCCAGCCGGATGCATATCCGCCACCGAACTGTCTTGCATAATCCTTGCCGAGGAAATATTTATCCCCGTACATTCCACCAATCTGCATCCAATGAGTAGCCCTGGCTTCAACACCAAATTCCGCGCCTGCACCAAGGTCAAGGGTGACTATGTCGAAAAGGTCAAGGAATCTGTTGGAAACATAAAAAAAGGCCGTCTTGAGATTTGAACAAGACGTCTGCGATTCAGCCTTTTTGACTTCTTCAGCTTTTGGCGCATCGGGTGACTTGTCAGCCTTCTTTGTCTCCGCGAAGATTCCAACACCCTCCTTGGTGGGAGGTGCCGTTTTCTTGACATCGGATGCCACTTCTGCGCCATAGACGACGAAACCCGCCCAAAAAAGCGCCACGGCCAAGAGAACAAGCAATTTTCTGTCCATTGTTGAAAAAACCTTTCAATATTTTTTTAACGATTGAATAAATTAGCCCAAAAACATTTTAAAATAAGCCTTTTGTTTAAACTTTCAAATGGATCTGCCAAGTGCCTCAGTCATATGTGCGGGAATATTCATGGTCAACGGATCCTAGACATGCGGAGTAATGCGTTTTATTATAGCCTCATTTAGAACTTTTCCGGCATGGAGCCCGAGTGAACGCATCCTGAACTCCTGTGCGGCGATTTCAACGAGATTGGACGTTTCACGTCCCGGAGCGACAGGCAGGGTTATATGCGGAACATCAAATCCAAGCAACCTGTATGTCTCACTTTCAAGTCCGGTTCTTTCGACCTTAAACACCTGATCCCAAGCTTTAAGGGTTACGACCAGATCGATTTCCTTCCTCTGTCGGAAAGCGGAAACACCGAAGAGCTGAATGACATTGATAAGGCCAAGCCCGCGTATCTCGATAAATCCGAACATTTCCTCCATCGCCGCTGCGCCAATGAGCGACGAACCGCCGGGATGGCTGATTTTAACTACATCATCGGCAATCAACGCCGCACCCCGCCGGATCAGGGCTAGCGCACATTCGCTTTTACCGACACCGCTTGATCCCCTTATCAGCACACCTGTTCCCTGAACCTCAATAAGATTCCCGACAACAGTGATGCTTGGTGAAAGCTCCCTTTCAAGATAAATAACTATTCCGTTGATAACGTGGTAGGTTATCATCGAGGAAATAAAAACAGGCAGTCCGATCTCATTGCTGAGCTCGATAAAAAGCGGATGCGGGGTCAGCCCTCTCGCAAATACGATGCAGGGCATGTACTCCTCTAGATATTTGCTTATTGAATTATAACGATCCTGCTCGGAAAGCGAATTAAGATATGCGTATTCGGCCATTCCGATTATATGCACCCTCTTATCCGCAAAATAATCAAAAAAACCGGCCAACACAAGACCCGGCCGCTGAATCGACCCCTCGGTGATCTCCCTGTCCCCGCCATTTTTCCCGGAAATCCACTGAAGCTTCAAATTCTTCTCGTTTTCCCTGAAAAACCGGGCGACATCAACAGCCTTTGTCTTTGTCATTTAGCCATCCCCCTGAGGCGGGTCATGCCCGCAATACAAATTTGAGGTTCGTTTACATTTTGAGTGGGTCAACACACAAAATATGAAAATAATTGAATATCCACTCGATCTGAGAAGGAGCCAAATTTGAACATCCAACATCAAACGTTCAACATTCAACAAGTGATAAGAAAACACAAGGGCGTAGTTTACTCTTCCATCGCCTTTGCCTCAGCTGTCTTGATCTTCTCGTTCTCCTTAGCCTGTTTGTGATGATCGTGAATCTTGTCAAAATGCTTTGAAATCTGATTGTGAATCTTCACGATGGCTGCGTCAATGGATTCGAGCATGTCGTAGGATTCTGCATCTGCCTCCACGTCAAGATTCTTGCCATGCACAATTACCTCGGCCTTGCAGTGTGTTTTCTGCACGTCAAGGACAACCCTCACATTCCCTATTTTATTATAGGGTTCAAGAATCGCCTCAAGTTTTTCTTTTGCATAGTTTTTAACTGCCTCTGTCACTGAAAGGTGACGACCACTTACGATGATTTCCATTCTTCATCCTCCTTACGGTTAATCATTACATTACATTGTGAATTTCGGTCCAAGATACAATTCCCGGGCCTTTTCATCGCTGACCAGGTAATCGCTATTACCCTCGGTGAGTATCTTACCCTCGCACATGAGATAAGCCCTGTCAACACACGAAAGAGTTTCCCTGACATTATGATCGGTAATCAATATGCCCATCCCCTTGTCCCGGAGCTGTGCGATTATTTTCTGGACATCATACACCGCGATGGGATCCACTCCGCTGAAAGGCTCATCAAGCATCATGAACGACGGATTGGTCACTAGCGCCCGGGTTATTTCAAGCCTTCTCCTCTCGCCGCCGCTGAGTGTCATCGCCTTCTGGTTTGACAGATGTGCCAGCTCAAGCTCGCTTAAAAGCTCGTCAAGCCTCTTCATCCTCGCCTTGTGCGATAAATCAAGTGTCTCAAGTATCGCCAAAATATTCTCCCTGACCGTGAGTTTTCTGAAAATGGAAGGTTCCTGGGCAAGGTATCCCATTCCCATCCTGGCGCGCTTGTACATCGGAACAGATGAGACATCCTCTCCCCGGAAATGAATCCTTCCTCCGTCAGGTCTGATAAGCCCCATAATCATATAGAAACTTGTGGTCTTGCCAGCACCGTTGGGGCCGAGGAGCCCGACTACTTCACCCGTCTTAACATTCATTGAAACGTCATTGACAACCCGCCTGCCATGATAGGCCTTAAAAAGGTTATTGGCCTCCAAGAGCAGATTTCCAGTTTTTGCAGATTCCATCTTTATGAATTCCCGATAAATTTATTTTTTATCTTCAGATTTATTTTCTCTCGCATTATCCGCGTCATCCTCGGATTCAGGGGAACTTGAGTTCATTTTAATTTCACCGCCCTGAACCTCCACTTTTTCGCTATCCCTCCATATTGTGATTATTTCGCCCTTGAGCGTATCCCCGCCCCGCTTGAGAAGAGGGTTATTTTTCGTAAGGACAATTTTTCCTGTCTTGACATCATAGTCGGCATGTCCGGCAAGGGCCTTCTGCTCACCCTGCCCTTTTTCACTTTCGGAAAGGGACTTTCTTATTATGACAACATTTTCCTCGCATATTATCCTGGAAACCTGTTTGCTTTCCTCGGGATTGACATCTGCAGACTTAGCCGCATCTGGATTGACCGGCAACGCACTGACGCCGGGTTCTGTTTTTTTATCCTCAAGGAAAATCGTCATTTTCTTGCAGGAAATATTCATCTCCTCGTCATCAACCTTAACATTCCCAGTGAAAACTGCAATGTTCTTGGCAATGTCAATATCCATGGTGTCAGCATTGATGACAGTGGGTGTTTTGCCCGAACGTTTCTTCTCCGCCCCCTTTGTGGACTGGAAAAATGAAAGTCCCTGGGCGGACACATTGCCGGAAACAAACACGAATGCCAGGACAAATACCGATAGCATGAGACAATAAAAAAACCTGTTTTTCATAATATTTTATTTCTTCTTCCCTGTTATCTTTTCATTTTCCTTCGCAATCTTATCGGCCTTTTCCCTGTCGGTCTCCAAGGTGCCGCGAAGAATTACCTTCACCTTGCTCCGTATGTGTATGGTTTCCTTTTTCTGGTCGGCATCAAACCCCACTCCATCCACATCCATGCCCGCAGACCTGAAGTGAACATCTTCGTCTCCCTGGATTATCTTGGTCGAACGGTCATAGACTCCCTTCGTGGTGGTGACGGTCCCCTTTATGTCGTTCTGATTCTTTCCGACCCATTCAATCTTGAGCTGATCAAGATCAATCCTCACATCCATGGTCTGGGCTTTCTGGCCGTAAATGATGCAATCCAGATCTCCTGTATCCTTATTGTACTCAGGCAGTTTGAAATCATATAAAATAACAGAGTTTTCCCCGTTGCCGGCAACGACATTGTGGAAAAACGGAAAAATGCCGGACAACGCAAGGATAATCAGACATATTTTTTCATCAAATCTTCCCATTGGCCTTTTTCCTTTAACAGAATTTCAATCACTTCCCTCACGGCACCATCGCCGCCATTGCGGGATGTGCGAAAATCGCAGTATTCATCCATATATTCCGGCGCATCAGCCACCGTCACCGCAATTCCTGCCCGCCTCAGGATGGGGATATCAACGACATCGTCGCCAATGCAAAGACATTCATGGTCTTTCAAGTTAAACTCTTTAAGCAGAACTTCAAACGCCGCACCCTTGTCTTTCTCGCCCTCGTAGAGAAAGTCAAACTCAAGTTCGGCCGCGCGTCTTTTGTTGGCCCCGGCAGTACGTCCCGAAAGGGCGCCGACCTTGAGCCCAGCCCTTTTTGCAAGCTTTATCCCGTGCCCGTCCCTGACATGGAAGAACTTGATCTCCTCACCCGAAACTCCGGAATATCCGATAAGTCCGTTTGTCAGGACACCGTCTATGTCGAGGATCACTGCTTTGATTTTAGAGGCTTTTTGTTTTAAATTCATGGAGACTTTTTATTTTTTTAACAACGTCTTGCGCGGTTTTGAAATGAAGCGAATTCGGCCCATCGGAAAGCGCTGTTTCCGGACGCGGATGAATTTCCAGAAAAAGGACGTCCATGCCAACCGCCGCCGCCGCACAGGCAAGCGGATACACATACTGCCGCTGTCCACCGGATGAAGAACCGAGACCACCGGGCAGTTGGACGGAATGAGTCGCATCAAAAACAACAGGCACACCCATTTCCCTCATAATCACAAGGGAACGCATATCGACCACAAGATTATTGTACCCGAAAGTTGTGCCCCTCTCCGTGAGCATCACTTTGTCATTCCCGGTTCTCCGAACCTTGTCTATGGCCGACCGCATATTTTCCGGAGCCATAAACTGCCCTTTTTTAATATTGACGGGCAACCCCGTCTTCCCGGCCGCCGAAAGCAGACTCGTCTGCCGGCAAAGAAATGCAGGTATTTGCAGGACATCCACCACGGCTGCGACTTTCGCAACTTCGCCCACTTCATGAATGTCGGTCAGCACAGGCATCCCGAACTCCTGCTTGACCTCCGCCAGGATTTCCAGCCCCTCATCTATTCCAGGTCCCCTGAATGTTTCCCCGGATGACCTGTTTGCCTTGTCGTATGATGCCTTGAAAATTACAGGAATATCAAGTTTCACGCTGAGCTTTTTGAGGAATGAGGCGACCTCGAAACAGAGATCCCTGCTTTCAATCACGCAGGGTCCTGCTATCAGGACAAGGCCTTCTCCGATTCTAACACCAAATGGCAGTTTTATTTTTTTCATATATTTAAATTATAGCTCCAAAATCAGATTTTTCCTCTGGATTTGAGAAACTTCCTGACTGTTTCAAGATCCTCAGGCGTGTCAACCCCTATGCTTTCACAGTCGGCTATCACCACATAAATCCGGATTCCGTTTTCAAGCGCACGAAGTTGCTCGAGTTTTTCACATTTCTCAAGGGCCGACTCCGGAAGCGACACGAATTTCTCCAATGCCTTCCTGCGGTAGGCATATATCCCCCAGTGCCTGTAAAGGGGCATGTCTTCACCACCCTCCCTCAGAAAAGGAATGGCGGATCTGCTGAAATACAAGGCAAAATTCCCGCTGTCGACAACCGCTTTCACGATATTCGGGTTTCCTGCAATTTCGCTTCTCCGCGAAGGGACAGCGACTGTCGCCATTTCAATTGATTCGGCCGACTTCATGCAGGATATGAGCTTGTCTATGACAGAAGTCGGGAGAAGAGGCTCATCACCCTGCACATTTACAATTATATCCGCATCAGGACACGCCTTACAGACGGCCTCACGGATCCTGTCTGTCCCAGAGGGATGCGCAACTGATGTCATTACCGCTTTCCCGCCAAAAGCCTCAACTGCAGAAAAGACCTTCCCGTCATCTGTTGCAACATAAACTTCATCTGCAACCGATGCTGAGGCCTTTTCATAGACCCACCTTATGATTGGCTTCCCCTCAAGATCTGCAAGAACCTTGCCGGGGAACCGCATACTTCCATATCTTGCCGGAATAATTACGACTGATTTCATGTTCTGCTCCAAAAACTGACAGAAAACTTGACTTTCATACCGATTGGAAGGTAGCCGAAGACGGGGGATAAATCAAGTAAAACCAGGCAAAAAACACCGGATTCCCGTCTCAATGCCCGACTTTTACGATTGGACGCCCATATAACAATTACGACACCGCTTAAAAACCTTAAAAGGGCCGGAAGATCAAAACTTCAGGGGAACCTATTGACGCTTCACCGGCAATAGAATCCATCTGAGCCCTGCATCCATCCTGAATTGAAAGTCGATTTGTGAATCAGTCGGGACTTTGGATCATGTTCAGTGTTGTCCGTGACGCTTTGACAAATGCGGTAAATAAAGCCTGATGCCGGGGATCGAACAATGCAAGAAGTTCCGGATGCCACTGGACGCCGACGACAAAATTATCGCCTGGCAGCTCCACTCCCTCGATCATTCTTTTTTCCCACATGGCCGCTATGACCAGTTTTCCAGTGCCAGTTATCGCCTGATGATGAAACGAATTTACTTTCATCAGGTCTTTTTTATAAATGGAGCGAAGGCGTGAGTTCGGCATCAAGGTGATTGAATGACGACGGAAGCGCCAGAGCGGGTTGGTGTGGTGTTTTGTTTTCCATTCATCTTCATCATGGCTCTCCAGCTTTCCTCCGGCCCATACCGCCAGCAGTTGTGCGCCTCGGCAGATGCAGAGCAATGGCATCCTATGGATAATAGCTTTTTCAATAAGCCGCAACTCCAGGCGGTCACGTTCAAGGTTTATTCCACCTGAAAAAGCAATATCGCTCCCGTAATGTGATGGATGGACATCCTCCCCACCTGCGACGACCAGTCCGTTGAGCTGGCGGAATTTCTCCTCCTCGTCCAAGAGGTTCCCCGGCGAAAACGTCACTATCCTGGCTCCTTCCCGCGCCAAGGCCAGGTCATAAGGCAGTCTTCGGAACTGATATCGGTCCGGCCAGGCATCGGAAACAGCAAGACCAACACACGGCCGTTTGCCGTCGGGTTTGCGCCTTGCGGCAATTATTCCGGGTACATCGCGAAAAAAATGGATGATGTTTTTCATTCAAGCACAATGGTTACTGTTCAAAGATTATCGCCAGCGTCTATTTGTTTCCTTTTCAAGCTTTGTCTTCCCCACTAGGAGCTCCGTTGACATCTTTCCGTGCTGCAGGAATGCAATAAGCGGATACATCAGCCCCAGTACCGGCAACGGATCATCATCCGAAATGAACTCATTAATCGCACCCCGTTCCAGATCAATTATGCGTTTCACCGCCTCCATCCGTTCATGAGGATTCAGGAGAGTGGATATTTTCTCAAAAAGGATGCCAAGGAACCCGAACTCATCACGCCGATACTCTTCTTTAAATTTTCCGCATGCGTCCGCCAGATCTTTTCTAGAATCCTTATGTTCAAAAAACTCCTGCCCCGCAATTAAAACTGTCAACGCGGGATTCCATGTTTTGACCTTTTTCGCGGTCGGGGCATAAGACTTAACAGTTCCATCTACGGCAAGCTTATATAACCAGTAGGAATATTCCCAGCCGGATTCAACAGACTGGGCCATGCCCGCCCAAAAACGCGGATTAACTTCAATGAGAAACGGCGTTGAATGTCCATCCCATCGGAAATCAATTTCGGCAACGCCATTCCAGCGCAGTTTCCGTAACAGTTCAATGCCGATTGATTCCATTTCCCGCGCTTCAACAGTTTCACGAAGCGCACCGATACCGCAGTTCCTTGGAAAACTCAGGATGTTGTGGTAAGTCATTGATGCACGCGGTTCCCCGTGTTCAAACAGAAATGTGGCGCAATAATCATCGCCTTGGACAAACTCCTGCATGATAGGATACTGATTCCGGACATGGATTTCCTGCCGGTTCACCAGCTCATCAAAACATCTGATCGCTTCATCGGCGTTTTCAACTTTGTGCAATCCTATGGAAGCCAATGATGTCGCCTCTTTCAGGAACGCAGGATATTTGAAGGTTCTAGCCTTATTGCGGAATTCCTCCGGAGCGTCTACCGCCAGCGTCAGCGGTGTCCATATGTTGTTCTCCTGGCAGAAACGCGACAGCAGCGACTTATTGTCCGCGATTTCAAACTGCTCGATGTCGGGGACAGCCAATTTCGCAATACCTTCAAATCTTTTCCTGTTGAGGATGACTTGACGGGTGCATGTATGAGTTGGCATTAAAACAAGATCCGTCTCAGGATTTGAATGTTTTTGTGCAACCTTGACAATTTTGTCTATGAACCCCTCCGGGTTTTCATCTGGTTCAGGATATACGAAACGCTCAATTGAATAGCGTGACAAGCTGGCGGCAGTGGCGATCGAGCTGTCGCCGGTAATCACTTGGACACCGTTCCTGCCTAGGCAACGGGTCGCGCTGAGGGCAGTCCAGGAACGGGCGAAAGTTACTATGCATTTCTGTATCCGTTGTTCTTTCCCTGACATACGGCCACCCCTTGTTTCAGTGCAGATAGAGGATCGGCAGAAGGCGCCGTTCTTCCATAAATTGTCTGGCTGCAGGAATTTATCAGTAAACTGATGGGCTTTTTGATTTCCAGACTGGCTGAAAGATACTCGAAGATGGAAAATAAATCAAGGAAGTCAAGCCAAAAGGCGGATGTTTTCCACCTGAATCCAAACAGATGAAAGGGGAAAATCTAATTGTCGGGAAAATTATCCGAAGAATCCGTTAAAAAAATTCGGGGTACTGGAAATCTTCACAAACCTCCCCTTGCCTCTGCAATCAGAAACTTGCGAGAAACTCATCAATCGGCACCTGTATCGATCCGCATGGGACTGCCACAGACTTTTTTGGTGGCGCACTGCACGATTGAATCTACCGTTCACAACTTTAGTGTGTCTTCGTATTCAACAAGTTAGACACGCTAAGGTTTACCTGCACGCCTGAGGCGTACAAGCCTCAGGCAGCGCCTACGGCGACCAGGGCCGTGAACACCAACTTAAGAAATCAGCTCCGACATCCCTTCACATCCAGACCGAGGATTATCTCCGTGGCATCCTCCACGCTCTCTACAGACAATATGCCGTTTTGGGATAGACTTTCCGTTTCCGAACCGATCAGAAAATTGAGCCGGCAGCCCGCCGCCACACCTGCCATGACGTCGCTCCTGCTGTTACCGACCATAAAAGAAACCGATATGTCTATGTCATGTTCGTGCGCCGCCCTGAAAATCAGACCGGGCTGCGGTTTCCGGCAGGTGCATTTGTTTTCATCGACATGCGGACAAAAATAAATTCCGTCGAAGCGTACCCCCCGCTCCTCAAAGAGGGCGCTCATCCTCGCATTCACCTTTTCAAGGTCATCAGGGGAAAAATAGCCGCGTCCTATTCCCGACTGGTTAGTTATGATGACTAGGAGATAACCCGCTTTTTTCAATGCTTTCAGGGCTTCAACAGCCCCCCTGAAGATTTCAACTTTCCCGGGATCGGAGATATAGCCGGGGTCAGACATGATTGTTCCATCACGGTCAAGGAAAACAGCCTTAGCCTTATTCAAAATCAGCTCCTCTCAAAAAAACTCTGGCACAATTCATCCACGGCAATTGAAGCCGTACCTATTTTTCCGACAACGACACCGGCGGCATGATTTGATATCTCCGCCGCTTCCGCAGGTTCCGCACCTCCGAGAAGAGCCATCACAAAAGAAGCGATCACTGTATCCCCCGCTCCGGACACATCGAAAACTTCACGGGCCCTAGTCGGGACAACAAGACATTCCCTGCCTTTTTCATAAAGGGCCATCCCTTCAGCCCCCAGCGTTATGAGGAGATACCTGGGATTCCAGTTTTTCATTATCTTGTCGGCTACCTCCATAAGGGTCGCATCCTTTAGCACAGGGCGCACAGGCTCCTTATGATAAGTTCCGGAAAGCGCGAAAGCCTCCTGCCGGTTCGGCGTCATAAGCGTGAGCTCCCTGACTTCAAAAGGCTGGCTCGGATGAGGGTCAAGAGCGGTAATCAATCCTTTTTTCAGACTGGCCCTGTTTATGGCATCCACACTCTCCTTGTTTAATACGCCTTTAGCATAATCCTCAAAAATAACCGCATGCACCTCATCTCTTTCAATTGTTCCTATCAAGCCCTCCGTAAGTTTCGATCGGATTGAATCGGAAACAGGTTCAATATTTTCGTAATCAATCCTGACAAGCTGCTGGGTTCCAGCAATGACACGCTGTTTCTGCGTAGTGCTCCTGCCCGGATCCGAAATCACAAAATCACTGTCAATCCCGTGCTCGCCAAAAAGAGAGAGCAGTTTTTTGCCAGCCTCATCATTGCCGACAACCCCGAAGGGAATGACCGACCCGCCAAGCGACACGATATTCCTCATCACGTTGGATGCACCGCCCAATGTCTGTGTCTGTTTCCTCACCTGGACAACCGGTACCGGCGCCTCCTGTGAAATCCGGTTCGCCCTGCCCCAGACATATACGTCAAGCATGAGGTCTCCGATAACGGCGATCTTCCTGCCGCCCGCAGCCTTTATTATATTTGAAAACCTGTCCATGTCCATTTCAGTTTCCCCCTGATTTTTTCGCGCCGTCCCGGGTTGATAACGACTGCAACAGCAGCTTGTCCAGATATGGCTTCGAGTCCAGCTTCTCATCGCCGATAAAACTTTTACCAGGCTTGATATTGCTGGCATAGGCATTCTGAAAACCTTTCAGGCAGACATGGATCTGATCCGTCTGGCTCCTTGACAGAAAATCCTTATATTCCCTTAAATACCTAGCCAGCTCGTTCAGGGAATCCTGGACAAGTTCAATTTCACCTGTCATCGCCCTATATTTCGGTTTGGTTCCAATCATATATGCGCGAAGCAGATCTTCAAGCTCAATCATCTCCTCTTTCGCTATCTGATCCTGCCACATGACTTCGGAGTGCAGCTTTCTGGGAAGCCAGACAACAAGAAGCATTTCACATGCAATGACCATCACAAAAAGAGCAACGGCAAGGTAGGTGATATAATCCTTCCTTCTGAGAGTCGCAACCGGAAATTTCTGTCCCAATGTCCTGCCTCCTTCCATAAAAGTCCATATTCACAATCGGATAATATACGTCCGCATCGGCAGAATTCTGCACAATAAACACAAAAACAGTAAAATATCGGGCGGGAAAACCAAGGGAACCCGCATGGATATAATACCCCGCTTCCACTTTTAAAAAAAATTCATAAAATCTGAAATTATGTTTGACAACCCTAGGTACATATATTACTTTCAACACATTGTCTTCTTTGGTAAACTGACTTAATAAATAAAAATATAGAAAACTCAGGAGATATTTTATCATGGGAATGCTAAACCGTATTGTCAACATCTCAGTGCTTGTGCTCGCCATAGTATCAGTCATATTCGGAGCCCTCCTGTTTCTAAAGCGCGAAGAATTGCGGGGTCGTGGTGACAAGATGGCGTCATTCATAGTTGACATTGTAAAAACACTCGATGTCAACAGCGCCTGCGACGGTTCAAACAACATCTCCGACAAGAAACTCGAAGTTGACCCTAAAAAAGATCCTAACAAGGCAGCTGAGAACCAGAAAAAATCACTTTACCACAACAACTACAAAAACCTTGAAACCGTACTAGCACCCGTAAAACTCCAGACAAAAAGCATAATGGATCAGAGGGACGCGCTGGGTACGGCGCTAGGCGATGTCGGAATAAAACTTGAGCTTCCAGAACAGTTTCCACCGGCGGAATTTGAAGGTCTCCCGACATATCAGCAGAAAAAAGATCAACTCCTGGGACTCGTTACGAAAGTCAACGACCGGGACAACGCCATAATCAAACAGATTTCCGCTTCTGCAACAGTAATGGGATTCACGGTGGAAACAGCCGCACTCAAGAATCTTGACAACTATGCAACTCCTCTGGCCGAGTTTGCCAGCAAAGTGGAAAAACTCAAGAAACGTTCCGACACATACGGCGCGCACATTACCAGGACATGCAAAATATTCCAAATTGCAGAACCTTCTCTGGGTGGTGAAGATTACGGTGCTGAACTTTCAAACGTCGCCTCGGCAATGCAGAAAGTCAAAGATGAATTCGAAGCCACAAAACTTGAATTGAAAAACACAAAAGAGAAACTAGCTAAAACCGAGGAACAGCTTAACCAGGCGAATGCAAAGGTTGACTCACTGAATAAGGATCTCGACAAATCCGGCAAGGAAATAGCCGTCTGGAAGAAGAAATACAATGTGGCAATGGGCATTGAGGAAGGTGAAGTGGAAGTGGAAAAAGCACCTTCACAGGAAGAATTGCTCAAAAAACTCGAAGGGAAGATCGTGGAAGTCAATGGCAAATGGGATTTCGTAGTCATAGACCTCGGAAAAAACAGCGTAGTCTCCGTCCCCTTGGGCAAGAAGAAGAAAGATATTCCAGTTCCCCTCCCGGAAGGAAAAGTCATGATGGTCTCCAGAGACAGTGAATACATCGCAAAGATAAGGATAACCATGGTTAACGACAATACGGCGATTGCCGATATCCTTCCAGATGTCAGGAATGGCAATGTACTTGCAGGCGACAAAGTGTTTTTTGCACCCGAACCCAAAGACGCACAGGCTCCTGTAAAAGCCGTGAAACCGACAGCTGACGCGGCACCTGCGGTAGCCAAGTAAAAAAAGAGGGGGAACCAACTATGTTTTCATCACGTATTTTTACTGTCACCTCAATATTGTCACTCTTACTACTTATCGTAATTATCGCTTTACAAATAGCGGAAATGAAAGTGTATGAGCTGCTGTTCTTCTGAGGTGTATTAAAAAAATATCATAAAAAAGCTGCCAATGAAGGCGGCTTTTTTTATTTACAGAAAGAATATGAAAAAATCTCACAACACATTAATCCTCACCTCTGCGCTACTGCTCGCAGCCATTCTGCTTTCCGGCTGTTCCTCCCCGCAGGAAAGAAGCGGAATCCGCACGACCCCCATCAACCGCCCTGCACAATGGGAAAAGAACGCCATGCCCGGAGTCACATTCTAACCTGGATTCGATGGGCGGAAGTCTTTCCGCACAGAAAATGCATAGGAGCCGACCAGACGCTTGGCTTAAAAAATGTGCGGAAAAATTTCCGCCGAGAATATCCAGTGCCCCGTGTCGCGGATAATCCATACTTACACTCTTCACCGGGATATAAGCAGCTTTGTGCCGGTTTTCTGGACTCGTCTCCTTTAAAACAGGCGCTTATAAATATATCTTAAGAAACTGAAAATTTAAACCGGAGATTAATCATGGCACGCAATCCATTGAACATACTTGATGCGAAAAGAATACTTGTAGCCCCGTCGATCCTGGCTGCGAATTTCGCAGAACTTGGAAATGAAATAACAAGAGTGCAAAAAGCGGGAGCGGACATAATCCATATTGATGTGATGGACGGGCACTTCGTACCCAACCTCACACTCGGTCCGCCACTTGTGCAATCAATCAGGAAAAGTAGCTCCCTGCCGTTTGATGTACATCTCATGGTGACTAATCCGAAGTTTTTCGTAAAACCCTTTGCCGAGGCAGGCGCCGACCATATAACCTTCCACGTCGAGAGCGCGGACAACATAGAAGACACAATCCGCGAAATCCGCAGTTTCGGCTGTTCCGCAGGCCTCTCCGTCCGCCCGAAAACCCAGGCGGACAAAATAATCCCATATCTGGACAAGATTGACCTTGTACTCGTGATGACCGTTGAACCCGGATTCGGAGGCCAGAGTTTCATGCCTGACATGCTACAGAAGGTCAGGACAATAAGGGAGGCGATTAAAAAGCTTCCGAAAAATATTCATCTCGAAGTTGATGGGGGAATTGACACAAAAAACGTATTCAGGGTCGCCGAAGCCGGGGCAAATATGCTTGTTGCCGGAACTTCCGTGTTCAGAGCGCCAGACGGAGCCGAAGCGGCAATAAAACAACTGAAATCCGTGCAAAGATTCCTGTATTGAAATAAACAATAAACACACTCCCGATGCGAGAATTTATATATTTCCAGCCGTGATCGCATCCATAAGCATAGGGTAGTTGCGCTCGGCTCTTGATAGAATGAAAACACATTCCGTCAGAATCAAGTTCACCACGACATGGGCAATGCCGAAGACTATCCCGCTGGTATCCTGATTCAGGTTAACAGTCATGAATATTTATTACCAGATCGGTCAGGTATGTTATCGCCACCACTATCAGCACTCGTCACGAGTACTGAAAAATAAATGCAAAATAAATGATTTTTTGACGGAAATTCTTTATTCGGACTAAGAAATCAGTCTTTTGGGTAAGCAGCTTCAAGATTCTTGAACGTAGGAAAGTGTTTTACATTTAACATCTTAAGTTTTGCGTTATTGGCAATCGCTGTGGCGGCAATCAGGCAGTCGGCCATGCCCAAGTTATGGCTTTTTAAAAACTCCTGTTTCAGGAGACCAGCCGTTTTTGCAACTTCACCATCTACTGATATAATCTGAAAGAGGTTCAGGAATGAATCCAGATCATTCCTTTCCTTTTCATTTCTCGCACCTGCATAAAGTTCGGCAATCGTGATAGTCGAAACAAGCATGTTTTCCGAATGCTCTCTCACCAATTCTATCGCCTTCCCGTTTCCGCTGAGAAAATCTATTAGTACATCCGTATCGGCAAGGAGCATGTTCATGCGCTAAAACTCCTGTCACACTTTTTCCTGGGAGCGAGAATTTCATCCAGATCCTGCCGGTTTCCCCATGTACCCGCAGTCTTTTCAAGAATTTCATTCCTGCCGGCTTTCCCATTCTTTTCAATCAGGCTGTCAATGGCCATCCTAATCAGTTCACTCGGCTTCTTGTTGCTGAAAATTGAAATTCTCTTAAGTCCCTTTTTTTTCGTGTTCGGTCAAATAGATCTGCGTCCTTATCATGTTAGCACCTCAATTATCAAAGACATATTTGTTTTTTCTGAATCCTTAAGAAAAAACCATCACTTGGATTCCAGCCTGGTGATTCCGTTCCAGGATTCGTCCGGCTCACTGGCGAGATATTTGTCACATCTTTCCATGTAGAAGACCGACACTTTATCATCCGGAAAATCATGTAGCAGGGATTGAAGCAACCCCCTCGCCGTCCCCCACTCCCTTTTCAGATAAAGGTTATAGGCGTCTTGGAATCTTTCGGCGAGCCCCTTGAGTTTTTCAGATTCCGGTGAATTGTTTTCCGCTAACAGTTCATATATCACGACACTCTGACTGTTGCCCTTGACGGCAATCTGGTCCAGAATCCTGCATACGAAACGGCTTTGGACATATCTGTGGGTTGACTTGCTGATAATAATGCTTGTACTGTAAATCTTGTTGGCACCCTCAAGCCTGCTGGCCAGGTTCACACCTTCACCGAGAACCGTGTAATTCATGCGTTGCTTTGACCCCATATTCCCGACGACATTGTAGCTCGTGTGAAGTCCAATTCTAGTGTAAAATGGCCGCATGCCCCTCTTTTCCCATTCCATGTTCAGTACATTGATCTCCTTTTGACATCTCAATGCCGCCCGGCAGGCCATGCCTGCATGGTCGTCGTTGACAATCGGAGCCCCCCAGAACGCCATGACCGCATCTCCGATAAACTTGTCAACAGTCCCTTTTTCCGATTCTATGATTTGCGTCACCTCATCAAAATATTCTGACAGCTGAAGCATCAGCTCCTTAGGAGGGATGCTTTCCGAAATGGCCGTAAAATCGGCGATATCGGAGAAGAAAAGAGTCAGTTCGCGATCCTTGCCGCCGATAATCACATTCTCCCCAGATTCGATAAGCTGTTTCACCAGTGTTGCCGGGACGTAGACCTTGAAGGCTTTCAAACTGTTTTTCATAGCTCTTATTGCGGCATCCATTGTCTGGATTTCGTGAATGTGGGAATTGATTTCCGTATTGGAATCCAAGTTGAAGTTTTTCACTTCGAGCACTTCTGCGGCAAGTTGCTCGATTGGTCTGGATATCTGCCTTGCCAGCAGGACAGCAGTCAGGGCTGAAGCGATAAGTATGCAAAGGGAAAGGAACAGTATCTTGCGGAATGTGTTTTTCATCGGCCCGAGAAAGTCATCCGCTGGAGCGATGATTGAAAACATCCACTTCTTCCCGAATTCGGACGGGAACTTTGCAAAACAAGCAAGATAGTCGGTGCCTGCGACATCATAGGAAAAAAGTTTTTCACCTTTGTCCTCATAATTCCTTACGGCTTCGGTGACGAATGGGATTTTGAGTTCACGGGGTTTCACATTCTGCACCTTGCCGTTCTCAACAGTCACAATACGCTTGGTGTCGGGATAGGCGACAAGCTGCTCCTTGTCGTCTATTATGAAAACCACGCCGTTCTCGCTGATCTTTATTTCCTTCAGGAATTTGGATAACCCGCCCAGGATGATATCGGCCGCAACAACTCCCATGAGAGTCTTGTCTTCATTGTAGACGGGGCATGCCACCGTTATCCCCGGCTCTCCGTTTTCAAAAAAGATATACGGATCCGTCCAGTAAGTTTTGCCTCCGGCCTTTGCACCCTTATACCAGGGTCTTTCCCTGGGATCGTATTTTGTGTCCGGAAAATTTTCCTCGCGCAACTTATTGAATTTCAAATCGAAATAACTGAAATCGGTCACGGCCTTTCCATCCACTTGCCGGATATGCTTGACGTATGTCTCATTTCCCATGAGGGCGGCCTGAAGGAAGTTCCCCTGTTCATCACCGTAATAACACAATCCGATTTGGGGATGGGTGTTTACAACCTTGAGAAGGTACCTGGCCTCCTCCGTATCCAAGCCGAGTTGAACATCGGGATCATCAAAAAGTTCGGTGGTGATTTCGGCGGTAAGCTGTGCGACACGCATATAACTGTCGGTCTTATGCATTACAGAATCAGCCTGTTCCTCAAAGTTGCGATGGATGAGCGTGAGAATTGACGCTTTGTTTTCGAAGTAGGAAAAACAGGTGAGCAGCAATACTGTTGCGACAATCAATGAGATGAAGACGAACACTATGTCAACTTTAAATGTCCGTTTCTTCATGAGCCTTAAGATGGACTTAGTCATACGCCAGGCCTCTTCTTGATTTTGCATACCCCTCCACAAGTTACATGATTTTCCAGCAATGCGGATAAGCATACTTCAGGATGCAATCATTTTCAACAAGACTATCAATGCCGCAATGCGGTAAATAAAGTCCATGACAATTGATTTTATGAAAAACGTGCAAAATAAACAAGAATATGGCGGATTGGATATCGGATATTCATGACACGCATTTTTCCGTCAAGCCTCTTCACCGCCCGTGAAGAAGCGTTTGGCCTTGGTGAAGAACGACTCCATGAGGGGATGGTTCTTGGAAGTGTCGTGGATTGTTTTGAATTGGGTCAGAAGATCTTTCTGTTCGCGGGTCAGGTTTGTGGGGACTTCCACAAAAATTTTAATATGCTGATCGCCACGCTGTCCGCCACGCAATGAGGGCATGCCCTTCCCTTTCAGACGGAGAACCGAGCCGTTCTGAGTACCCTCAGGTATCTTGAGTTTTGTCTTGCCGGTTATCGTGGGGACTTCAACAATTCCCCCGAGTGCGGCGGTTGCAAAATCAATCGGGAGCTCACAAATTATATCGAGTCCGTCACGATGAAAGATCTCATGCTGTTTCACATGGACGACCACATACAGATCCCCGGACTGCCCACCACGGACGCCGCTTTCACCCTCTCCTGAAACACGGAGCCGTGAACCGGTGTCGACACCGGGCGGAATGTGTATCTTGAGGATTTTTTCGACGCGTATCCTGCCTTCACTACCGCATTTCCTGCACGGATTCTGTATGATCTGTCCTGTGCCATGACATGACGGGCAAGCCTGCCTGATGCTGAAAAAGCCCTGAGACATGGAGATATGACCGGTACCCCGGCATTTCGAACAGGTGCTTTTTCCAGTACCATGTTCGCATCCACTGCCACTGCAGGAATCACAGGTTTCAAGCCGGGGAATCTTGATTTTCCTGTCAGCCCCATAGGCGGCTTCCTCAAAATCTATTTCTATGTCAAAACGGAGGTCTGCCCCGTCTCTTTCACCGGAAGATGCCCTGCGCCCGGAGCCACCTGAAAAAAACTCCTCAAAAATAGAACCGCCGCCTGAACCGGCGTTTCCAAAGAACTGGCTGAAAATATCATAGGGGTCATGGTATTCAAATCCGCCACGGCCTCCATGCCCATTGGTTCCGCGCGATGTGAAGGCCTCGTGCCCGACCTGGTCATAAAGGGAACGTTTCTGAGTGTCGGACAGGACTTCATAGGCATGGGAAATGTCCTTGAATTTCTCCTCCGCCTCTTTGTTGCCCGGATTCTTGTCAGGATGATATTTTATCGCAAGCTTGCGGTAGGCCTTCTTTATTTCCTCTTGGCTTGTAGTTTTTGAAACCCCGAGCAATTCATAAAAATCCTGTTTTAAGGACATATGTCAAATTCCCTGTATGTTTTCTTTATCTTCAGTCACATTTTCAATTTCAGCAGACGGGGATATTTTGGATCCGCTGCTGACAACCACTACTGCGGGCCTTAAAAGCCGGTCCGCCATCTTATATCCGTGCTTCCATTGCCTGAGGATTTTCCCTTGTTCGTATTTCTCCGAACTCTCACCGCTCACCGCCTCGTGGATGTTCGGGTCAAACTCCTGTCCTTCCACAACCTCAAGTACTTTTATATCGAGTTCATTCATTGCTTTTCCGAATTCGGCAAGAATCATCTTCATGCCATCGTGGAGGACATTGAAATCCGGTTTTTTTTCCGCAGCGTCCAACGCCATGTTGAAATGATCAAACACGTTCAGGACTGGAACCATGGTATCGGCCTTGATCGCCGTCCTCATATCTTTCATCTCCTTGGACATCCGTTTCCTGAAATTATCAAAATCAGCATGAACCCGCAAGAGCTTGTCCTTCGTTTCAGCCAGTTCAAGATCAAGCACTGCGATACGCTGATTCAATTCATCGTCCGGGGAAGGGTTCGGCGCTTCAGGGGCTTTTTCCTCGTCCTTCTTGAGATTATGATTTTCTTTTTCATTGTGTTTTTTATGAGACATATGCAGAGATCCTTAAAAGGTGGTGTATAAATCTTTTTTCCGGAATGCAGATAATAATTCAAATTCAAAGATTTTCAATCGGTTTTTTCGCTGCCAGCCTGTTTTTCCTTGATATCGGCACAGAGTTTTTCGTATGATTTCCGGAGAACCTGATCGTCCGGATTTATTTTGATGAGTTTTTCCCATAACGCCTTCGCCTCATCCAGCCTTCCCTGATCCGCAAGAAGGGCTCCGAGCGCATAATTGACGTGGGAATCTTTCGGATAAAGTGAAATTACTTTCCTGAAGTCTTTTTCAGCCTCGTCATAATATCCAAGAAGTGAATAATAAATCCCCCTGTTGGCGTATGAGTTGAGACATGGCGGATAAATGGAAATCGCCCTGTCGCAGGCGAGAACGGCCTCCTTGTATTTATTTGCCTGTTCTTTAGGGTCTTTCTCCTTGTCGGAATACTCTCCAAGCTGGATTGCAAGATTATTCCAGGTTTTCACGCTGTTCGGGGCGGATCTCACACCCGCGGTCGCAAGGCTCATCTGGTTATCCCAATCCTTGCCCCGCTCATAGGTCCTCACAGAAGCGGCAATTATAATGGCTGCGGATAAGACAAGAACCGTTTTAGCGCTGAATTTCCTGAACAGCAGGGAAACGGCCAGTGCGGAAAACATGCACAGCCATATGCTGGGGATATACTGCAGTCGTTCCCCGAAAATTGTCCCCGCCATTATAATGAAATTTCCGGCGGGCATGATGCAAACCGCATACGCAGCAAGGAGAAAAACTATCTTGAACTTAAGTTTTCTGAATGCTACGCATATCAATCCAGGAACCCCGAGAAAAAGAACAACTGTCAACCATGATTTCCAGTCAAACACCGAAACCGAAGGCGGCAACTGGGCATATGAATAATCGTGGGAAAGCACGGCGGGCCAGAAGAATTTGAAGAGGGAAAGTCCCTGCACTTTCAGGGCTGTTATGACATTCAGGGGAAATTGGCATAGTGCAATCGGATTGTCTATGGCCGGATTAAAATTGTTCTTTGACGGTATCAATGTGCCAAGCGCAAAATATCTTGAGGCGAAAAAGACCGCCGCTATACAAACATACAACAGATAAACCGGAGCCATGCTTCTCGCGAAATTTTTGATACCCGTGGAATCGGAAGATTTTTCCTGTGTCCTCAGATATAAGTCAAGAAGGACACAGAGAGGGAGGAAGGCGAGGGCGTGCTCCTTGGACCAGCAGGCAAAAAGAAAACTGAGTCCGGAAACGATGCACAATAATTTGTTTTTCCCGATATGGGAGTGGATTATAAGGGCGCAAAGAAGAAAGATGGCGCAAAGGAGCTCCCCTCGCCCGAAAGCTGGAATCACGGCTTCCGTATGGATCGGATGCACAGCGAATAAAACCGCTGCGAACATCGCAACCCAGTGCCCAAATCTGAGCCTCACCGCAAAATTGAAAACAAGTATTGTGACTAGAAAATGGAAAATCAGGTTTCCAATCCTGAAAGCCGGCGAATGTATCCCGCTTATCTTGGCATTCACCCAGTAGGAAAAAAGTGTGAAAGGGCGATAGAGCCCCTGTTTCATGTTCTCCTTCCAGAAATCCCGCGTCCAGCACTTGAGGGGATTGTCCTCCTGAACATAGAAGCGGTCCCTCTGGACAAGAGGTACATCGTCAAAGACAAAATCACCCCACAGCGAATCAAAATACGGTATGAGCACCGCAAGCAGGCAGACCCCGAACACATAGGGAAAAATCCTTCTTGTCTTTTTGAGATTACCGCTTAACGTCATTTTTTCTCTTCCAGGTTTATTTCATTCTGCAAATCGCTGAAAGCACGGCTGATCATTGTCTGTTTCCCATCAAGTCGAAGCGAAATCCCCCAAAACTCCAGCGCATCATTATATTTTCCGCGATTTGCGAGAATCGCACCCAGCTTATTATACACTTCCGGGCTGGAGGTTCCCAATGAAATCAATTTTCTCAAATCCTCTTCGGCAGAATCAAAGTTGCCAAGCCTTATATTGTAGAATGCCCTGTTCATCAAAGCCATCTTATAGGAAGGATGAATTTCAATTGCCCTGCCGCATGCCGCAACAGCTTCATCATAATTGGCCGAATGAGCCAGCTGGACGGCAAGATTGTTCCAGGTTTTCGCACTCAGCGGAGAAGTCTTGGTTCCGGCCAATGAAATACTGCCTTGGTCATGCCAGTCCAAAGAACGTAAATAAGTCCTTGCCCCAAGGGCGAAAACGGCAATTGCTACAATGGCAATAAACAGACGACCGTCTATTTTACGCGAAATCAGCACGATGATGCATGCGGAGATAAAACAGAGCCAGACACTGGGAATGTAATAAAGTCTTTCAGCAAAGATTGTGCCTGTGGGCATAATTATATTTGCCGCCGGTAGAACGCAGACAATATATGAAAGGGAAAAAAAGATGATTTTCCTTTTCAGTTCCGGAAATACCCATGCCATGACAAATGGTATGGATATAACCAGTATTGCCACCGCTATTCCCGAAAAGTCAAAAACTGATTTCAGCGGAAGAATCTGGGCATAGGAATAATCATGGGAGAGGGTTTGCGGCCACACAAATTTGAGGAGGGCGAATCCCTGGATGTCGATCGCGCTCAAAATTCGGACTGGATATGAACAAAGGGCGAGCTGATTGTCGAAAAACGGGTCAAAATTGGACATGGACGGAAACAGGGATCCCATGGCTCTGAACCTGGTGATGGCAATCACTGAAAGTGCGAACATATAGACAAGATAAACCCCCATCGCCTTCTGCAGTGGAAAACCTTTGATTTTCAACCTTCCGGAATAGATGTCGAAAAGGACACAGAGGGGGAGAAGTGCGATTCCATGCTCTTTGGACCAGCAGGCAAAAACAAGACATGCGCCCGTCCCGATGGAATACAATGGATTTTTCGCGACACAGGCATGAAAAAGAAGACCGGCAAAAATAAAAAGTCCGCATAGTGTTTCGGCTCTTCCGAATGCAGGGATAACGGCTTCGGTATGAAGCGGATGGACGGCAAAAAGGACCCCCGCAATCAGTGCGGCCATCCTTCCCAGCCCCAAATGCAGGGCTAGATTGAAAACTATAAAGACGGAGAAGATATGCAAGACGAGATTGACCGCCCTGAACGCAGGTGAATATATTCCGCTTGTCTCAGCATTCACCCAGTAGGAGAAAATCACTAGCGGACGGTAAAGCCCCTGCGCCATCGTACCCGACCAATAATCTCTTTTCCAGCAATCCGTGAACGGACGCCCCTCCCTGTAAAACTGGTCTTCCTGAACCAATGGAATATCTGAATAGGCAAAGTCGCCCCTTATCGAACCGATATAAGGTGCAACTGCCACGAAAAGCAGAATAATCCATACGCAATATTTATTGTCAAGAATCTTTTCCATCCGACACGTCATTCCATTTTGCAATTCCCCTTGTATATTAGTGTGTTATCGTTAAAGATTCAATCAACAGTCAGGATAGAATTGTGACAGGAAGCGACAGTTCAAATACGGAAACAGGCACTTTCTCGAGGCAAACAAGCCTCCTTATTGAATTTACTATTGTCGGAGTCCTGCTTCTGCTTCACTTCTCCCTAATTTTTACCGCGTCACAGCGCAAGTCGCCTGTTTTCGACGAATCCGTCCATATTGCCGGGGGACTCAGTTACTGGCTTGAAAACGACTACCGCATAAATCCGGAAAATGGAAATTTCCCCCAGCGATGGGCGGCCATTCCCCTCATGTTTCAGGAACTCAAGTTCCCGGTTCTGAAACAAATGCCGATCCGGCAGACCGACGAATGGACAATCGCGGGAGATTTTATTTTCAAATCCGGGAACAACCCCGAAAAAATCCTGATGTTCTCAAGGGCAATGATAAGCATCCTCAGTCTGGCGACGGGACTTGTTGTCTATTTTTCCTCAAGGAAAATATTCGGAACAGGGGGAGGAATGCTATCACTTGCGCTTTATATCCTCTGTCCGGAAATACTTGCACATGCCGGATTCACCACTTCCGATATGGCGGTGGCCATGGCATTCACGCTGGCGCTCGTCTGCATCTGGAATGTCCTCAACAGGATCACCGTCAGGAACATTGTTTTCTCATCGTTGGCGCTCGGGCTACTCTTTGTTTCAAAATTTTCAGCGTTCATCATAATACCTGTTTACCTGATCCTCATTCTAATGAGGTTGAGAGGCAAGGGGCATGTCGAATGCGTGATTTTCTCCCGGAGGATAACCAATGACACACAGGCAAAACAGCTTCTTGCATATTCCGCGGTATTGTCAGTCAACCTTGCCTTCATCTTATTTTTCATCTGGATGTCTTACGGATTCAGGTTTTCAATGATTGACGCTCCAGTGCCGACCGACAGGATGGTGCTAGACAAGGTTATTGAGAACAGTTGCAAATCGGCAGGAACCGCTGGAGAGGCACTGCTTGCCGCAAAAAAAATAAAACTCCTTCCCGAAGCGTATATTTACGGGTTCGCCCTAGTTCTGAAGGGGGCAGGAGCCCGCAACTCCTACCTGAACGGAGAACTCAGCACCCGGGGCTGGTGGTATTTCTTCATTTACAGCTTCATGGTCAAAACACCGATCCCCCTGCTCCTGATTTTCGCAATCTCCCTTTCCGCCCTGTTCAAGGCGAAGATATTGCCCAACGACAAACTTTACATGCTGACCCCCTTCCTGGTCTTCATCCTGATTTATTTCCTCTTTGCCATATCAAGCAGGATGAACATAGGCAACAGACATCTCCTGCCCATTTATCCATGCATTTTCATAATCTGCGGTTCCGCATATCTAATGTTGCGTTCAAAATTGCCAATGGTAATCCTGACGGCTTTCCTTATTGCGTGGTTCGCGGTCGAATCTTACAGGATCCGCCCACATTACCTTGCATACTTCAACCAATTTGCAGGCGGACCCGGGAACGGGTACAAACATCTTTCGGACAGCTCACTTGACTGGGGGCAGGATTTAAAGGAACTCAGAAAATGGGTCGATGCAAACAATCAGAAAAACGAGAATGTCTACTTTTCATACTTTGGGACTGCCGATATCAGTCATTACATGCAGGACTACAGACAGCTGCCATGCATTTTCGAACAGAAAAGGGATGCAAATAGTTTTTTCGAACTCAAGGCTGGCATCTACTGTATCAGCGCCACGATGTTCCAGTTCACATACTACAACCCCGGACTGAAGAAAGCCACAGGACTGAATTCCGCAGATATAGACGAAAAACTGTTCCTTGACCTTTCATCGGAAATGAAAAAGATCTTCACCGGCAAAATTAAACTGCCAGCCACCGGACAGAATCCGGCAACTGAAGCGGAGCAGACCGCCAACTTATTTATGACCAACCCGGAGGCTTACAACTCCCTCAGAAAAAAATATGTTACTTACGACTATCTCAGGTTTGCAAAACTATGCCTCTATCTCCGACTAAACCGGAAGTCGCCGGATGCTTACGCCGGCTATTCCATCCTGATATACAGGCTCACGGACGGGGAAATAGAAGATGCCTTGTCTAAATAAGCGTGAATTGAAATCAGGTCGCCAATGGACTATCTTGATCATATGGGAAATTGTATTTTAGACAGGATAACAGGTTTAAACTGGATTTAAATATCCTTAAAATCCTAATGTCACCTAATCAAGAAAAAAACCATTAAAGTGCCACGTAAGTCACGTTCCACGTGTCAACGTGGTCACGTGATGAACTCCAAAATATGGAGTCCAGCCTTGGTCGCCTTTGGCGCCGCCCGTGGCGGGTAAACCTTTAGGCTGTCTTAATAATTGTTTCGATTAATAGCTATATAAGGAAACGATAGTGGGTGAAAGTCAAAATCCAGATTACCCTGTTAAAAAATCCATTAACAGGAAAGGCATTATCAAGGAACTGATCCCGATATTCCTGCTTCTTTCAATTTATTCGATTC
Organism: Victivallis vadensis; assembly: GCA_945883805.1. Lineage (GTDB taxonomy): Bacteria > Verrucomicrobiota > Lentisphaeria > Victivallales > GWF2-50-93 > GWF2-50-93. The sequence continues at coordinate 33,243 of CAMCYE010000022.1, forward strand.
TTGTGATCAGTTCCACATTCAGAAAAGCTCCTGTCTTCGATGAGCCTTTTCATATTACAGGCGGCTACAATTACCTGAAAAACGGTGATTTAAAAATGTCGGCCGAAGGAGGTTTCCTGACGGAGGCCTGGCTTGCCCTGCCATTGCTTTCACAGAATCTCAAATTCCCTTACGCCGGAGACAATTTCTTTTCCGGAGCGGATGAATGGGAGACATCAAGGGATTTTCTGTTCCGCTCTGGAAATGATGCCGATTCAATGATCCTGCATTGCCGCATCATGGTCCTGCTGTCAAGCATTCTCCTTGGAATCACCGTCTATCTTATTTCCCGAAGCGTCTTCGGACCTGGAGGCGCCTTGATATCCCTGTTCATTTTTGCATTCAGTCCTGATTTCCTGGCTCACGCCGGACTCGCGACAACGGACATGACATCCTCTTTTATTTTCATATTGGCAATATGGGCAATATGGAGGCTGGTCAATAGAATCTCTCCGACGACAGTTATTTTCTCATCCGTCATACTCGGACTGCTGTTTGTGACAAAACATTCGGCCATCATGATAATCCCTTTTTATCTTGTCATGATCACGTTGCGCCTTTTTTTCGGAAAACCTCTCCAGGTAAATTGGTTCGGCAGGACATTTGAGCTCAAGACACAGAAGGCGCAACTCACCCCCCTTATCGTAGCGGGACTTGTGAATGCCGCAATCATAATATTCTTCATCTGGGCGGCGTGCGGGTTCAGATATTCAATGCTGAAAGACGATTCCGGACAGGACAGGATCGCCCTCAACCAGGCAACCCAGTCGTATTTGGACCAGTCCGGAACCTTCGGCAATTTAATATCAACCGCAAGAGACTGCAAAATATTGCCCGAAGCATATCTCTACGGATTCGCTTTCTTCATAAAATACGGCAAGTCCAGATATTCGTTCCTTGACAGTGAATTCAGCACTCAGGGCTGGTGGTATTTTTTCCCCTTCACATTTCTCTACAAAACCCCACTGCCACTCATTTTCCTGCTTGTTATTTCCATATTGGCCCTGGCAAAGCGCAGGGCCAATTTAAATAATCCGACAACATTTATGACTTCCGAAAGAATTTATCAGCTGCTACCGTTCATATCCTTCATAATCATCTATATGCTTTTCGCAATGACAAGCAGGACGAATATCGGACACAGGCATCTCCTGACAGTCTATCTGGCCCTTTTCGTAATTTCCGGTTCGCTTTCAATGCCGCTGTCGGGAGGACGGAAAATCGTGCGGGTCATCATCCTCTCCCTCTTCGCCTGGCTGATGACTGAAACACTAATCGCCTGGCCCAACTACATATCATATTTCAACCGGATCGCAGGCGGTTCCCAAAACGGATATAAACACCTTGTTGACAGTTCATTGGACTGGGGGCAGGATTTAAAGGAACTCAAAAAATGGGTCGACGCAAACAATCAGAAAAACGAGAATGTCTATTTTTCCTTCTTCGGCAACACGGATGTCGAATATTACGGAGTGAAAACAAAAATGCTTCCGAGCTACCGCAGTCAGAAATCGGATGAAATCTTCGAGTTGAAGGGGGGGATATACTGCATAAGCGCAACAATGTTCCAGTTCCTATATCTGGCCGAATCATGCTACGGCGAAACCGGCTTTGACGTTGCAAATGCCGATGACAAGTATCTTAAGTCTCTTTCTGAAGATATGAAATCTCTTCCGAAGACATGTAAAAAAGCTGATCTCTCGACCGAACAACAAAAGAAATTCCGGATCTATGAATATCTCAGGTTTATAAAACTCTGCCTGTTCCTGCATAACCGTGAGCCAGACAGGATAATAGGAAATTCCATTTTGGTCTTCAAGGTTTCGGAAGAGGAAATCAAAAAGGCTTTTCCAGACTGACCCCAACGCAATTCCAACACATCCACAAGAACAAAGTTCAGCAAATATATTTGCTTTAAATGCGCCCCATAAGCCTATCAATATCAACAAGTTCCTCCTTGCCCAGAAGCCTTGTCCTCCCCTTGAAAAAGCTTTCAGAAATAAGCGTCATTTTGGCACATGTTTCTAAAACCTCCAATCTGTCAAAAGCCTCAAGCAAAGACTTTCCAACCGCAAGGACGCCATGGTTTTTCATGATAATGCAATTTGCATATTTCGCAGTTTTAGCAACCACGTCGGCAAGTCCTTCGGTCCCCATCAGGCGATACGGGGCATATTCGAGCTTACCGAGAATGGCGTATGACTCGGCAAGGAGACGACAGTTTATCTGCGCATTGGTAGCTGCAAAAGTGCTGGCGACAACTGGATGCGCATGTACAATGGCCTTCACATCCGGTCTGGCCGCATAGATTTTCAGATGCATGGAACTTTCAATGCTGGGTTTGAATTTGGACAGGATTTTCCCGCTGATGTCCATAATGCCTATTTCAGCCCCCTTCATCCTTCCCTTGTCGGATGCGGAAGGCGTAATTAGTATTTCATCCTCAGAAAACCGGACGGAAAGATTCCCTCCTGATGTCGTAGTAAGTCCTTGATCATAAAGCCTTCTCATGAAATATGCGACTTCTTCCCTGCATGCATTTAATTTCTTGTCCATAGTTGAACTTTCCTCTTAAGGGAACCTTTAAAAATTGGCATTAGGTTTCTATTTTATTTTCAGTACGGATTAAGTAAACGACATAGTTTACTGAATACGTACGTTTGAAGAATATACCTTTGAGGGATAGAATAATAAAGGGAAGCTCTGAAAATTAGCAAATACTATCCTATTTTTCGTGTATTTGCCGTGTTTCCCGGTTAAACAAAAAAAGGGGTGATATCATGAAATTCGGAATAATCGGCGGAAGCGGAGTCTATGATGCCGGCAACATTCAAAATATCAGGGAAATATCGGTAAGCACACCGTTTGGCAGTCCGTCTGACAAACTTACGACGGGAAAGATCGGCGGCATCGAGTTCGCCTTTCTCCCAAGACACGGAAAAGGACACAGAATCCTTCCAGGCGAACTCAATCACAAGGCAAATATCTTCGCCATGAAAAAAATCGGAGTGACCCATATCCTGAGCATATCGGCGGTCGGAAGCCTCCAATCCAAATATAAGCCGAGGGACATTGTCGTTGTGGACCAGTATTTCGACAGGACAAAAAAAAGTTCAGAACATACATTTTTCGGAAATGGAATAGCCGCCCACATATCCATGGGGGAACCAGTGTGTCCGGAACTTGCGGAACTCGCATACAGAGCCGCGTCTTCTTCGGTAACCGCATTACATGGTTCAGACAAAAAACGTCCAAAGGTGCATAGGGGCGGAACTTATCTCAACATGGAGGGACCCGCATTTTCCACAAAAGCGGAGTCCCGTGTTTACAGATCATGGGGCATGGACGTCATAGGAATGACAAACATTGGAGAGGCAAAACTTTCCCGTGAGGCTGAAATATGCTACTGCACTCTTGCAATGGTGACCGATTACGACTGCTGGCATCCTGACCATGAACATGTGACAGTGGACATGATCATACAGAATCTTGTAGCTAATTCAGGCATTGCGAAAAATATAATATCCAGGCTCCCGGAATTCAAAAACATTCTCAAGGGCAAATGTTCCTGCGGCAATGCCCTTGCCTGTGCAATTATCACAGACCGGAACAAAATACCCCTCAAAAGCAAAAAAGACCTGGCACCCATTATCGGCAAATACGTTAAAGTAGGCGGCTGAAGGCCGCAACTCTAGTCGTTAGTCGTTAGTCGTCGCTCTCTGGACAAACAGGCGCTTGGACACTTTTGAAAACTTTGAAATTCCTTAGCGTTGAATCTGGACATTGGATATTCATTTTTTCACGGCCGAACTAATTGCAAAACAAGAGAGAAACAGTGTATGGCAAAGAATGACCCTTTCCGAGTTCTCTCGAAAAAAACTATCTGCATAAATGCAACATCATGCATTTATTTGCTGATAGTGCTGCTATGTCTGCTTTCCTATTACAGGGGACTGAAAGGGGAATTCGTATTCGACGATACGGCTCTGATTGCAAATGACACTTTCTATAACACCGAATCAAACCCATTGAAATGCTGGGACCGCGGGTTCTGGGCTGACGGCAGAGGCGGGCTTTACAG
>CAMCYE010000023.1 GCA_945883805.1 Victivallis vadensis
ATGTATATTCCAAGGTCATTAGATTCAAAAATTTTTGAGTTCATCACGGACAGGATTCCTAATAAAAATGTTCTGCTCGTAGAGGGTGCCCGCCAGGTGGGCAAATCTTCCCTTGTCCGTCAGGCTCTTGAAAAATGCAAGCGAAAACATTTTGCATTTAACCTTGAAAAAGAAACTCTTCTTCGGAGTGTCATAGACGACTGCGAAGAGTTTGACGAGTTTAACCAAATACTAAGGGACCGGGTTGGTTTTGACGGTGATTCCGGAGACATCCTTTTCATTGACGAGGCGCAGGAAAGCAGAAAGCTTGGTCGATTTGTCAGATTCATGAAGGAGGAATGGCGGAACTCAACCGTAATCCTGACAGGTTCAACGCTTTCAAGACTATTCAGGGATGATATCCGATATCCTGTCGGGCGTGTTCAGAAAATCACGTTGTGGCCTTTCAGTTTTTCAGAATTCCTGAGGGCGCTTGGAAAAAAGGATGTTTCGGACGAGATTTACAAAGGCAATACCGACATTTCTTCCAAACGTCATCTGTATCTACTTGAATTGTATGATCTGTTTTTAATTACTGGCGGGCTTCCGGAGATTGTCATGGCGCATGCGAATGGAAAAGACTTCGAAACCATGCTGGATCAGTTGATTGCCGATTACGAAAACGATTTTGTGAGAATTTTCGGAGAGAATGACATAGACATTGTAAAATCATGTTTTAAAAGTGTTGCGAACTTTGTCGGCTCCCCGTCTAAAAATACGTCAGTCATCCCTTCCCCATCTACACCGCAGAACGCGAGAATAAATGATATCTTCTCCCGGTTGGAATCCTGGCATCTCCTTATCAAGGCGGAACAGAAAGGTCCGAGTGCCGAGGCGAATCACGGTTATCTGCCAAAGCGTTACATGTTCGACACCGGTATTCTCCGGAGACTCCGTGAATCGGCCTGGCCTTCCATCAGCGTGATCAAGACACTGTCTTCGGCAGCTCGCATTCCATTAGGGGGGGCCTTGGAGAATCAGTGTGCGATTGATATCAGCCGATTCAATGAAAAAGTGTTTGGATGGAAGAAATATTCATCCGGCTGTGAGATAGATTTCATAGTCAAAAAAAACAATATGTCGGTGCCTGTTGAATGCAAGGCATCTCTCAAGTTTGACAGGAAACACATAAGGGGTTTACTTGACTACATGTCGAAATACAATGTTGGAACCGGAATACTTATAAGCCTGGCCCCGTATCAGCAAATTGATGTGCCTGAAACAGGTAAAATCATAAATATACCAGCATATATGCTTGAGGCTCTGGACAAATTCCTCTGAAAATCTGTGTCTTACACAAGAACAGATCAAAAACCTGTTTCTTGGAAATGCAATGTCATTTTTAGTGTGCGTCGGGGCAAAACTTTAACTTTGGTGTTTTCATGCAATAATCCATCTATTTCCTGATAATTTCATCCCTGAAATAGTCGGAGCCTGTCTTCCCAGAACTTTACTGATCAAGTCGCATGCGGCATCTTTGAACAGCCTAGGATCCCTTCATAATTGCGTGCCAGTATCTTCTTCTTGTCATCCTCGGGAATACCCGCAAAAACTACTCTGCCAAGATCGTATCTGGCATCCAGATTAATCATGTCGGAACCATATATGATTTTATCGGGGCCTATTTCAGCGACAATGTCCTCCAGCCACCAGTCACATGCGAGTCCACCGCAGATTTCGATGAATACGTTGGGGAAGTCCTTTGATAGCCCTATGCATTCCTGATAGGTCTTTCTAGAACCGCCGCCATGCGCCATTATAAGAGTGAGATTCGGAAACTTTTCCGCAACTTCCCTGAATTCGCTTATCGGCGGATTGCCGCTCCAGGTGTGGCAGAGAACTGGAGCATGAAACTCGTCCGCCACCTTAAATCCGTATTGATAGGGATCTGAAAGCAGAGAACCGTGATAACCGCCAGAAAGAAACTTAAAACCGACAAATCCGTCCGTCCCGACATATTTCCGTGTCAGGCGCTTCGCCTCCTTCATTCCATAAGCAGGATTGAAAATGATATATCCTAATATTCTGCCGGGATATTTTTTTATCGCCTCGCATGTTATCCTGTTTCCCAAATCACAATATGATCCGACTATCGGATGAGGGGCGGTGACAATAGTGTCAATACCGTACCTGTCCATGTCCCTTACGACATTTTCAAGTTCAGGCTGGTACTGATACCATCCACTGTACGTGTACTGGCATATGTGCGTATGTGAGTCAATTACCCGGCATGAAAGCGGTTTCCCTGCAAGGACTTCTTCTTTCAATCCCATTTCACACCTCCCTCAAGCCGTTCCCAGTTCCCGCTCAATATTGATTTTTTATCCTTGTCCGGAATATCGGCCAAACAAACCAGAGTGATCGGAGGCCCCGGATTGTAGCACGGCATTCCTGAACCGAAAAAGAGTCTTTCCGACCCGAACAGCCTTACTGTTTCCTCAAGAATCTTATAGTCTGCAAATCTGCTCGTATCGAAGAATATGTTTTCCCGTTTTTCAAGAAGCGGATACATAGTGCGGCTTTCCAGGAATCCTGCAGAAAGCAGAATGAACGGGATACCGGGGAATTCTGCGGTTACTTCAGGCAGCGAGGACTTGTCCACCTGATCCCAATCCATCAGCAGGGGGATCCTGAATTCATCCAGGATCTCAAGTAATTTTCCGGCATAGAACTTGTCAAGGAAATAACGTCCTTTCATAGGATACGCCTTGACAGCCGAAATCCGACGCCGGCGCAACATCTTGACCAACTCGCCGGCAGGCGGCAATTCAGATGTTCCGAGATGGGGACTCAGGACAGGACATGGAATCAGGTTTTTGAATTTTCCTGTTTCATCAAACAGCCGCTCATTACCGTCTTTCAAATTCCAGTTCAATGCCATTAAACTTGACACAACCGCCTTTGAAATGTGATATTTCTCAAGATATTTGGACAAATCCTGAGCCGTCTCAAATTTATATGAAACGTTTATTCCCCTGCCAATCATGCAATTGACATCCACCGTCCCCGACTCCAGAATTATATTTTTCATCCATTTCCCTCTTTTAGGGAACCTCTAAAAATTCGCATTTGGCGCGTTGCGGAAGATTTTTGAAAGCTCAAAAAGAATTTCTGAACGGAGGCGTATCCATGCGATACGCCGACAGAAGAATATTCTTCTTTGAGCCAAAAAGATCCGCAACCCGGAGGGAGACAGATTCTTATGGATTCCGCCATCGTCGCAAATCCAGTCACAGCCCGCAGTGGGGCTGCTCCTGACGTTTGCTCCTTGCCGGCTCTCCATAATCTCCTGTCTCGCGCCATATGCCAATTTTTAGAGGTTCCCTTTTTATTATACTCAACCCGGTGATACGCGTCGCCGGTCAGCTTACTGAACAGCCTTCCTGCATGCCTCAATACGCTGTGTCACAGTTTGAACATCCCAATCCGGAGACACACTTATTATAGCAGTGCGTTTACAGATGTCTAAAGTTTTAGCGCAGACTTCATCCCCATATTCGGACCTGAGCCCCTTATTCTCCTCGAAATTGAACGGATTCATCCTTGGATGATGATATACATTTTTCTTCAGCAGAGGTTCCCAGTTTATAAAAACATGTTTGCCGGTGTCGATCGGAAGATATGCTCCGACACCCGGACTTTGCCCAAATTTCCTTGCCTTAACCTCCGACTCAAATGTGAATGCGACGCTTATTCCGCAATCTCCGGAAGGGTCGTTCATGGGGGCGATCTTAAGTCCGTTTACGGAGCCAAGCTCGTTCCTGATCCTGTTTGAATTCCGACGCGCATCCGAGAGAATACCTTCAAGACGTCTCAACTGCCCACGCAGAACTGCACCCATAAGTTCCGACGCCCTGAACTGCTGTCCGAGGAAAACCGGAATGGTGAAATCCTTTGCATAAGGACGGAACGAGGCTCCGCTGTCATGAAATATTGAAGCCTTCTCGTAGACACTTGGATCGCTGGTCACCATGCCGCCGCCTTCCCCGCAGGAAAGTATTTTAAAATCATTGAAGCTGAACGCCCCCGCATCTCCTATTGAACCAAGCCTGCGCCCCTTGTAGCTCCCCCCACCGGCCTGACATGAGTCCTCTATCACTTTCAGACCGTGCCGTTTTGCGATCTCCATAATCTTGTCCATATCGGATGGACGGCCGATCATATGGACGGGAATGACCGCCTTTGTGTGTTTGGATATGCGCTTCTCAAAAGCCTCCGGCGACAGCGCCAACGACTCATCAATGTCGGTAATCACAGGAATTGCACCGGCCATAAGCACTGCCGACGCCGTTGCCATGAATGTGTATGCGGGAACTATCACTTCGTCTCCAGGTCCGATGCCAAGGCCGATCAGTGCGCATGTCAGGGCCGAAGTGCCTCCTCCCGAAACCAGCAGGGCATGTTTTGTCCCGACAATCTGGGCTAATTCATTTTCAAAGTTCAAAACCTGATGCCAGTGACCCGAAGCCGGATTTCCCACTCTGAAAAGCTGCTTCGACGCTATCGTTGCCTCAAGCAGCTTGATTTCAATGTCTCCAATCCTGTACATGTTAATTCCCCTTACTTTAATATTTTTTTCAAATTAACCATTATTGAAGAAGATACTGATTATTGCTCATTATGATTTCTTCTCCCATTGCACAATTATAACCGTATTGGCAATCCCAGTCAATTAATGTAAATTGCTAAGTGTTAATGAATATTGCTATTATGTCCATATTTCAGAATCATAGGAAAGAAAGAATGGGGAAAACTGAAAAACAGGATTTCTTCTGCAGGAAACACAGGCAGCTGCTTTACTCTCCCGGAAAATGGCATGTCATATCTACGCTTTTCCCGCCCGACCATGAAGCGCTGGAAAACCATGTACACAGACAATGGCTTCAAAAAAACACCGATAGCCATCCGACAAAGGAAATGCTAATAGTTCTGGAGGGCAATTCCCTTAACAGTCTGAACGGACTTATATATCCCGCGACTCCGGGCACAATATTCCTATTCGACTCATACGAAAATCATGACAGAAACTATTCCCCAGCTACAGGATATTCCGTGCATCTGTGGATTTATTTCCTTAAACATAGGGCGATTGGGCGCATCCTGCACATTAACAAGGGGAAACTAGATAATGCGGGAAAAGGTGAACTGTTCCTCGAAAGCGGCAGAATTTGCGATCTGGTCTATCAGGAATGGGGAAACATGAAAGACTCCTCTCTCGATTCAGATCTGAAAAGAAGAAAGCTTCTCTCCCTGCTCTCATTGCTTTTCATTGGAATGATTGAACATGACATATCCTGTAACAATGCCGTGAGTGGCGATGAAAACCGTCAGGGCAAGATCATACACGCGATACATCAGCACATATGCGATTCTTCCGGCAAGGGCATGACGGTTGAAAAACTTGCGAGGATCGCAGGGTACAGCAAGTTCCATTTTTTCCGACTCTTCAAGAAACACACAGGACAGAATGTCCTCGATTGCATAAACGATTCACGTCTGAGGAAAACCCGGGAAATGCTCAAAACCGGATTTCTCCATAAACAGATTTCAAGTGAACTCGGATTTTCCTGCCCGTCCGCATTTTCCAACTGGTATGTGCGACACAAGGATTCTTTGCGTGTTAACGGGAACATTCCCCCGTCTTTGACTCTAAGGCTTGTTCAAAATCATTCGGCAGGCGTTTAAGAAGTTTACCGGAGCGCGTCATCCTACCTGTTTCAGAGTCTGAAAAGCACAAGTAGAAGGAAAAAGAGAGGAGCGTTGATTATGAGACTGTCGAGCAGGTCGAGGACTCCGCCGATTCCAGGTATGATTTTCCCTGAATCCTTCACTCCTGCAATTCTTTTCAGGGCCGATTCCGCCAAATCTCCGGCAAATCCCCCGATAAACAGTATTATTCCGAGAAATATTGCAATATTTAGCGTAAAATGATATGAAGAGGGAATCATTCCCGACATAAGAACTGCAATCGCAATACTAAAGAGAAGTCCCCCTGCCGTCCCCTCCCATGATTTCTTTGGGCTTATTGACGGAATAATTTTGTGGTTCCCCCCAGGCATCAATTTTGAACTCGACATCCCAACCAGATAGGCTCCTATATCTCCGGATTTTGTCACCGCAACAAGAAAAAGCAGGAGCATTCTACCCTCATGGGCCCCCTCACTGTCCCCAATGATATAGAGAAGAACCATGAAACCCAGGGGAAAAGCCACAAGAAAGAAACCGGAAAGTGAATTGATGACCTTATCGAGCACTTCCTTGTCCATCTTTGAAAATAAAATCAGCAGCCAGCATGAAATTACAAATGCTACGAAAAACACATATACTGCGAGAAGTACAAGAACGGGATGTATAATCATGTCGAGGAATAGTACCAAACCGATTGAGGAGGCGCTGAAAATAGATGTAAGTACCGGATAAGATTTTTTCCCAGTCTTTGATATGATGTCCAGGAATTCATAAACGGCGAAATAGGAAAGAAAAACTGTAACGATGGCGAATATGGATTTTCCAACAAGGCCGGGGATGAAAATCCCCGCGAGAATAAATGAAGTCAGCACAATTGCGCTCGGCAGTCTGTATTTAAACACTATCTTCCCCCATAACGTCTTTTCCTTGAATAAAAGGTGTCTATTGCCGTTTTCAACTCATTCTTTGAAAAATCAGGCCAAAGCGTGTCGGTTATCCATATTTCCGAGTATGATATCTGCCACAGCAGGAAATTGCTTATCCTGAACTCGCCGCTTGTGCGTATAAGGAGATCGGGGTCCGGAATATCGGGATTATAAAGATAAGTGCTGAACAGTTTTTCATCTATTTCAGCCGTTTTTATCTTGCCGGCAATTGCATCGTCTGCGATTTTTTTTGCGGCATCCGCAATTTCCGCCCTGCCCCCGTAACTCAATGCAAGAATAAGATTGCCTTCTTTATTGTTTTTTGTTTTCTCAATGGCGTCAAGGAGGACGTTCCGGGTTTTGTCAGGAAGCATGCCGATTTTCCCTATTGCCCTTAAACGGATACCGTCCTTATTTATTTTTTCGACATTGTTATTGATGAAAAACCTCAAAAGGGACATGAGCCCCTCTACTTCCCTTTTTGATCTTTTCCAGTTTTCGGTGCTGAATGCGTAAAGGGTTATATATTCTATCCCGAACTCCTTCGCAGCTTTCATGATTTTCTGGACGGTTTCGGCTCCTTCGCTATGTCCTTTGAGAGTGGGAAGATGATGTTTTTTCGCCCAGCGTTTATTACCGTCCATTATTATGGCGATATGCCTGATTTTTTTTTCAGGTTCATTTTGAACCATAGAAATAATCCTCCAGCATGGCGCACAGCGCATGATAAACGGGGAGGTGATATTCCTGTATCTTGTATGTTTCATCGGCAGGGACTTTTATGCAGCAATCTGCGTAATCCGCACATTTACCGCCGCCTTTTCCGGTCAGGAGAATGCTTTTTATCCCGGAAATTTTCGCCACTTTGAGAGCGTTGAGGACATTGACGGCATTACCCGACGAGGAAATTCCGATGAATATATCCCCTTTCCGTCCAAGCACATGCAGTTGCTGAGCATAAACCATCTCGGCACATACGTCATTTATATAGGCGGTGGTAAAGGCTAGATGGGCGTTCAACGAAATCGCTTTTATGCCGTTCTGGAGAAGACCGGATATTCTTTTGCCCTCATCTTCTCCGAGAATGCTTGCCGCAGCACCGGTAAACAAATTATTTTTCCCCCTTTTTAAAAGAAATCCTTTCATAAGCTCTCCAACTATATGGTCGGCATCGGAGGCACTTCCTCCGTTTCCGCAGGTAAAAACCGTTCCGTCTTTCCTAATTGAAGATTTAAGGATTGAAAAAGCTTCAGATATGCTATACTCTATTTTTTTAAGTTCAGGATATCTCTTATAGAGGTCTGAAATATTATACTTCATTTATTTCACCTGTTCTTTGTATTTGCTATTTAATAAGATGTTAATAGTTTATTAATTGTCTTTTAATTTACATTATTTAAATTAATAAGCACAAGTTATTAATATATAAATTTAGGTAATTTTCTATCTGATTTATGTTTTATTAACAAAACTGACAGTATATAATAAGAATCTTATATATATTTAGATCTTATTAAGATATACAAAACCATATTTATAAAGGGAAAGGTGTGAATTAATGAAAATAAGCATTTCAAGGGAAAAATTTCTTGACGCACTTCAAAAAGTTACAAGCATAATAGGAGCAAGGTCCACTTTGCCTGTCCTTGCAAATGTGCTTATTGAGGCGACCAAGGATAAAATCATTCTTACCACCACCGATCTTGAAGTAAGGATAACTACGGATATTGAAGCAAAAGTTGAAGAAATTGGAAAAACAACTCTTCCGGCAAAAAAACTCCTTTCAGTCATACGTGAACTTCAAGGCAGTGACCTTGATCTTAGGGGAGATGAAAACCATCATATATCAATACAGTGCGGAAAATCCCTTTTTAAACTCCTTGGTCTTGCACCCGATGATTTTCCACAGCCGGTATCCATTACGCCTATCAGGACAATCAAGCTTCTACAGGCGGATCTTTCGAGAATCCTAAGTCAAATATCCTATTCAGTAAGCGTTGATGATTCAAGAAAAGTTCTCAATGGGATACTTTTCAGCATAAAGGAAAACGCATTTACAGCCGTTGCAACTGACGGGAAAAGACTTGCCCTTGTTGAAAAAGTGATTGAAAAATATGAAGGTGAGGAAGGTGACTCCATAGTTCCTTCAAGAAGCGCAAATGAACTTCAGAGAATTCTCCAGAAAGAAGGGGAAGTAATCATAGAAATAGGGGAGAATCAGGCTTCTTTCAAAGTTGGTTCAACCATTATGACGACAAAACTTGTCGAAGGGAATTATCCGAATTACAGACAGGTAATCCCCACTTCCTTCAGTAAAAAAGTTGAGATAAACACTGTCAATTTTGCCTCGGCGCTGCGGAGGGTATCCCTTGTTGTTTCCGAAAGCAGTTCTTTTGTGAAAATGACATTTAACAAGGCGTCGCTTGTCCTTTTCGCATCAAGCTCGGAATTTGGGGAAAGCAAAGAACCAATAGACATTGAATATGGCGGTTCGGAACTCAATATTTCATTCAATCCGCTTTTTCTTTCAGAGCCGTTTAAAAATCTGGATGCCGACAAGGTTACACTCCAGATGAACGACGGATACAGCCCTGTTGCGATTTCAGGAGGAGACGGATTTCTTTACGTCATCATGCCTGTCCGCAGCAAATAACCGGTTGCCTGCTGGTTAAATATGATTAAATGCCTTTATCTGAAAAACTTCCGGAACTATTCGGAATTCAGGCTTGACGGCATAGGTAAAATAAACATATTTATCGGTAAAAACGGGCAGGGGAAAACCAATCTTCTAGAAGCTGTTTTTTTTCTGAGCATGTTGCGATCATTCAGGACTTCCCAGATAAGCGATATTAAAAAAATCGGTTCAAGCGGTTTTTACGTTGGGGCCGAATTGTCGTCGCGTGGCGGCTATGGCAGGCACATTGAGTCGGAATACCTCGACAAGAGGAAATTGATGATTGAAGGAGTGCCTGTTGGAAAGGCGAGTGAGTTTGTCAACCAGATAAGAACCGTGGTCTTCTCTCCGAACGATATTCTTCTGGTGACCGGAAGCTCTTCCATGAGGCGAAGATTCGCCGATATGTTCATTTCGGCAGTTCATCCTGAATATATGGCCATTCTCCAGGATTATTATTTGGCGATGCAGAAAAGGAATGCGTTCCTGAGAATCGGGGAAAACAGTAAAACCATAGCATCCGCAAAGGCATTTGAACCGATTCTTGCGGATAAAGGTGTTAAAATTGTATGTTTCAGGGAAAGGATGCTTTCTGAATTGTCTTCGCATGTCGCCGGTCTTGTCAAGGATGTAACCGGGACTGAAAGGGAATTTCTTCTGAAATATAATATTCAAAGGGGCACCGACAACGAGGGAGAGTATCTTTCAAGATTTGAACAGGAGAGGGAAAGGGATTTTTCGAGGCAGTATGCGACTTTTGGCCCACATCTTGATGATTTTGAATTTATTTATGACGGTAAAGCGCTCAGGAACTATGGTTCAACAGGGCAGTGCAGGCTTGCCTCACTGTGCCTGAAGCTCGCGTGCATAAGAATAATGAAATCTTCCGGAGACGAACCCGAAATTGTGGCTCTTGTCGACGATGTCACCGGAGAATTGGACATTGAGACAAAAAAATCATTCTACAGTGTCATAAAGGATGCGGACCAGATATTTTTCACTTTCACGGAAAGCCCCGATACTGACGATTTCCTGTCTGGTGCTAAAATATTCAAAATATCCGAAGGGCAAACAGTCTGATTAATTTGAATTGCGGGTGATAATATGTTCATGGAAGGACAGGTAATCTTTTCATAGTGTGTTTCTTGTTTCTCGCCTTTTCCGGGCTACATTTCAAAATATGAACAATAAAGCCCATTTTTTATTTTCAATAGTTTTTATAATGACGGTGAGCGGACTGCAGGCGCTTCCGACGTCCACCGGGGGGAATGCCGCTGAATCTGATAAAAAATCAATTATCATAAATTCAAACAAGAATGTGGATAATAATTCTTCAGACAATTCCACTGTAAATTCAGACATAAAGGCACGTGGTGCCTCTTTCAAAGGTTCAGACGTTTCCAATGTTAACAAAAAAGTCGGGAATACCTCCGATAAAGGTTCAACAGCGAATTCCGGCATAATCACCAACATAGCGGAAATAACTAATGCCCAACTGCTTCTCAATGCCGGTATACAGGTTGACAGCAAGGCTCTGGCCGAGTCAAAAATAAAATCAGGAATCGAGGCGGAAATCGCAGAACTGAAAAAAACAAATCTTGCAAATATAAAATCCCAGACAAAAAACATTGCACTTGACGGATCAAAAAACAAGTCCGGGGAAGTCATGAAAAAGACAGGAGTGGACAACTCAATAATCATCAACAAAAATAGCGATGTTAAAAATACCGCTATAGAAGATTCAAAAGTAAATTCCGGAATATCGGGAACTGGCACGGTAATCAAAAATTCCACAATCAGCAATGACAATTCCAAGCTTAAAAATGCGGCGACAAAAGAATCGACGGCCAACTCCGGCGTCAATCTTGGCGGACAGGAATGATAATGAAACGAATATTGAAATCCGAATATCGGAATCCGGCTTGTCAGACGAGTCTGAAACGAGTTTGCAGTATGAAAGCAATGGCAGGGTTATTGGTTCTTTTTCTTTCCGCCTCATTTTCCCATTGCGGCGAATCCGATTCAAAATCCTATCTGGATTTGGATCAGAATATCGTAAAAGCCTACAACAGCAACCCTAGGAATACTGCGGATGTTTACGTCAATTCAATGATGATCCTGGAAAAAGCCTCAAAAGAGGAAACCAGCTCCGGTGCGGCCTGGCAATTGAAGGCGCGAAAACTGATAACCATATCCTGCTATTACGAATGTACCCAGGCCATAGATAAAAAGCTTTACCGGCAGGCCTATGTCTGGGCGAAACGAGGAGGGGAAAACGGCACGACTTTCGGGAAAATAGGTGAAGTGCCAGTGAAAAACCTTTATGATTATCTGACATTCGCATTCAATGAACTGAAGAAAACTCCGGTGGTGAAGAACAGTAGTCCCGAGGAATTGTCGATGCAGATTGATAATGAAGAAGACAGGATGGAACTGCAATTGCGGGAACTTGTATCCCGGGGAGCGGTTTTGACTGCCATATTGAACGCGCAGTATTTTTTACTCTGAAATTTATCTTTTGTGAATTGCGAAATTCGCACTCCAATGTCAAACTTCAGTGGAATGGCGCTAAGTTAAGAAGACACACTGAAGTGCCACGTGAGTCACGTTCCACGTGTCAACGTGGTCACGTGATGAACTCCAAAATTTGGAGTCCGGCCTTTAGGCTGTCTTTGTAATTAACGCCTTAACTTAGAGCCACGGCACTCTGTTGCCGTGCTCTTTGAGCTGATTTCAAAATGCGAAAAAACCGTTATCGCGGGAATATCTCTTGTTGGAGTTCACAACTTTAGTGTGTCTTCGTATTCAAGAGGTTAGACACGCTAAAGCCGTGAACTCCAACTTTTGAAATCAGCTCAAAAAGGCAATTTTGAAATTGCCTCCTTTGATTGCGACCTAATTTCATTCAAGGATAAAGAATGTTTAAATATGCAAATTTCTTTTTTGCTACGTGTATTTTCCCTTTGCTATTAAATCAAGGCTGTTCTTCTGTTGGGTCATACCAGTCGAAAGAGGTGACCGACAAATCCATCAAAAACGATATTCTCCGGCAATGCTCCGAGTATGAGGGGCCGATGCGCAACCCGGTCATCGTCATACACGGGTTTCTCGGTTCCAAACTGCGCAACATCTCTACCGGAAACGAAATCTGGGGATCTTTCAGCCCGCTTGATTCCATATTCGGCCCCGGAGACCGGCATATCCGGGACCTGGCATGCAAAATGTCAAAGGGGAGCGGCCTGACCGAACTGGACAAAAATGTGGAACCGTACGCATTTTTGGAAATGGTAAAGGTTCAAATACTCGGAATCCCGGTCAACGTAAACGCTTATGAGGATATGCTGTCCATCCTCCGTAATTCGGGATATGCCCAGTATGAAAAACCGCTTCCGGAAGGCAAACATTTCTATTCGCTTTACCCATATTATTACGATTGGCGCCGGGATTTGCCGTACAACGCCGCCAGACTGCATGAGTACATCCTCCAGAAAAGGGCGTATCTGCAGAAAGAATATGAAAAGCTTTACGGCATAAAGGATTATGACGTCCAGTTTGATATTGTCGCACATTCGATGGGAGGACTGCTGTCCGGGTATTATCTGCGCTATGGGGATGCGGATCTGCCGGCAGACGGTTCGGTGCCTGAACTCACATGGAAGGGAAGTCATTATATCGACAAAGTCCTGATAGTGGGCACTCCGAATGCCGGATTCCTGGATACCTGCCAGGAACTGATTTACGGTTTGCAAGTCGCTCCCGGCACTCCGACGTTTCCTCCTGCCATGCTTGGAACATTTGCCACATACTACCAGATGATGCCGGTTTACGGCTTTCGTTCTGTGTTATACGAGGATGACCTTAACGGTGCGGAAGTTGATATTTTTGATCCGGATGTGTGGATTCAGATGAAATGGGGATTGGCGGATCCGGCACAGGATAAATATCTGCAGGTGTTGCTGCCCGAAGTCAAAGATCCTCTGGAAAGAAGATCCATCGCGCTGGACCATCTGTCAAAATGCCTGAAACGCGCCAAACAGTTCTCTGCGGCGATGCAGGTGAAGGCGAGACCTCCCGAAAATGTTGCGTTGTTCCTTTTTGCCGGCGATGCGATAGAAACCAGCCGCACTGCCACAGTGAACCGCAAGACAGGTGAATTTAAAGTTGTTGAATACGCTCCGGGCGACGGCAAAATTCTGACTTCCAGTGCACTTTTCGACCTGCGTGAGGACGGTTATTGGACACCATATCTGCGTTCTCCCATCACCTGGCACGGGACTTTCTTCCTGAATGCCGCGCACATGGGGATAACAAAAAGCAGTGTTTTCAACAGCAACGCTTCCTTCTGTCTTCTCGTGACTCCTAGTGTGAAACAGGACAAAAGGGATAAGAAAAGCCTTGATCTGCGACAGGAACTGCCAAAAGAGATACAGTACCTGGGAGACGGTCTGTTCAATGAAAATAATGGCAAGTAAGCCATTTATCTGCAATATCCCCGTAAAAATCAAAAATCACACACGTGTGATATTGACAAGTTAATCTTTAGGTTTATAATAATGGTATCTCACACGTATGAGGCAGGAATGAAAACCAATGGTTACTCAAAAAACAATAGCTAAAAAATTAGGAGTGTCGCCTTCATTGGTTTCCAGGGCCCTGGGCGGAACGGCGGGCAGTATCGGAGCTTCGGAAAAGACCGTGCTCATGATCCGAACCGAGGCGAAACGACTGAATTACGTCCCGAATGCGGCCGCCTTGACCCTGCGCGGTTCTAAGTCTATGACCATCGGGGTGGTCATAAAAAACTTCAACGACCCATTTTTCGGCAGCATGACAGGGGAGCTGCAACGCCTGTCTTATGACAGGGGATTTTCTTTGTTACTGACAGGTTTTGACAGTGAGCTGAACCGTATGGACACTTCAACATTGCTCAGATATCATCTTGACGCTTTGATTATCTGCGGCAGTGATACATGTACTCCTTGGATTAGGCCGTTCCTGAAGAAGGGTCTTCCAATCGTCCAGATCGGGTCAGGTGAAACATATCCAGGGATCAACCGGGTTGAAATGGACGAGGAATGCGGAATGGCCCTGCTTCTGGATTATCTCTGCTCGCTCGGGCACAGGGATATCGGGTTCATAGGTGAAAATACGAACCCGCATAAACGCAGAAAACAGATTTTTTCAGCTCTGATGAAGAAGAAGGGGTTAAAAGTCAGGCCAATTCTGGCAGTATCCGTTCCGGCCGGGAATAATTCCGGCATGAAGGCAATGGGGACGTTGCTCCGGAGAGCCGAGGGAAAACAGCCGACCGCCATAATTTCCGCCGATGACAGCATGGCGCAGAGCGGACTAAGGATAATTCATGATCTAGGACTATCTGTTCCAGGTGATATTTCCCTGACCGGAATAGACGATATTCCTTCGGCAAGCCTGATGATACCGTCACTGACTACTATCAAAGTGCCTATTGGAATGATGGTGAGGGCCGCGTTCGAACTTGTCATTGAAAAAGCGGCTGCGGGCGGAAATTCGACCGTCTTGAAATTTAAACCTGAAATCGTCATAAGGGAATCCTGTTCTAAGGTTCAACCCGGAAAAAAAGAACGTTGAACATTCAATCCGCAGGAAAAGTTTGATTAAAATTAAGTTGGAGTTCACAGCTTTAGCGTGTCTTAGATTATTGTTCCTGATTTTGAGATTTATTGATTGGCGAAGCAAATCACTTGGGGTGCGGTAATTTATTACCGCATTCCAAATGCGAATTTCGCAATTCGCAGAAGAGGGAATCAGAACTTGAGTTTGGATTAATGGATATTAAAAATCCTTATATGAAATTTTAAATATTCCAAAACAATAATATGGAGAAGGGAAAATGGGTAAAGACTTGAAGATTGATGTCTGTATCGTCGGAGGGGGAATGATCACGAATGATCTTATTCTTCCATCAGTATATCACTTGCAGAGGATTGGTGTTGTCGGGAAAATAAGCATCTGCGCCCTGAACAACGGACCTCTGAGGGAATTGAAGGATAATGCGGAAATAAAAGAGGCTTTTCCCGGGCAGGATTTTGAGCCATACCCGGCGTTTGATAATCCTCCAGACAAGAAATTCCCGGATCTCTTCAAAAAGGTCCTGTCGGAAATGCCGCCGCGTCAGGCGGTGATTGTCGCGGTTCCAGATCAGTTCCATTATGACATAGTAATGGAAGCGTTAAAATATGACCAGCATATTCTCTGTGTCAAACCTCTGGTGCTTAAACACACACAGGCTATGGAGATAGAAAAGCTGGCGTTGAAGAAGGGGCTCTTTGTAGGGATAGAATACCACAAGCGTTTTGATCGTCGCTCCCTGCTGGCTAAAAGACAGTATGCCAAGGGACACTTCGGCGATTTTGCCATGGGCGAAGCAAAACTTGTTGAACCTTACTATTACCGACACTCCAATTTCCAGAACTGGTTCACGGCGGATCAGACGGATCCTTTCGTCTATGTCGGATGCCACTATGTGGACCTGGTATATTTCATAACCGGACTTAAACCCGTAGAAATATCGGTTTCCGGAATAAAAGGAAAGTTTCCAAATGGAAATGAGGGCTTCATGTGGGCTAATGGAAGGGTGCGTTATGAAAATGGAGCCATCCTTTCAGTGATTGACGGCCTGGGATATCCCGATGCCGCCGCTGGAAGCAATGACCAATGCCTTGTGATGTATTGCGAGGGAAAAGGGAAAACAGGTTTGATAGAACATGACGATCAGGACAGAGGTGTGAAACACACCTATCTTGAGGGAATAGGCTGCGCCGGATCGATGTATAATTATGTAAGTCCGGACTTCTACAGGCTTGTTCCATGGGAGGGAAAAGGATTCAAGCCTATCGGTTATGGTTATGATTCCGTTGCCGCAAGCATTGAGAGAATGCATAAGATTGAAACGGAAACCGTCGGTCTTGAAGCGTCTGAATCCCTGAAAATGCGCCAAACTCTTATTAAGGAAACGGATGAAAGGGGCATTATCGCAACTCCTGCAAACAGTTTCATCAACGAGCTTGTGGTTGAGGCCGCCAGACTATCAATCATGAATGATGGCGAATGGGCTAAAATAACATACGGGAAAAACCCGACTGTGAAATTAAGGAACAGTTGAAGTAAGGCGGGCTTTCCAGCCCGTCAGAACTTAACCGGCTACGCCGGGACTCTTAGGTGCTAAATTTAAGGTAGGGCGCGTTCTCCGCAACGCGCCGCGGACGGCTACGGAGAGCCATCCCTACCTGTAACACGAAAAATACAATTTCATATACGATTAAATTAGCGGGCTGGAAAGCCCGCCATACTAACAAACAACCAGGAGAATTAACATGGCCACTTACGATTTGACACCGGTGAAAGTGAAAAAAGTAGAGACGAAATACCGCAGTATCCGCACAATGATTCCCGTGCCGGAATCCCTGCCAATATTCGAGGAGCTCAGCAAGTCCGAACCAAGGGCGATGGCGGGTCAGCCTCCGATTGTATGGCACAAGGCGGAAGGATTCACAGTTTCCGACAAATGGGGTAACCGCTGGATTGACTGGTCATCCGGTGTGTTGATCGCCAATGCCGGGCACGGCCGCAAGGAAATATGCGACAAACTGAAGGAAATCATAGATCAGGGGCTTCTGGCAACATATGTGTTCGTGCACGAGGGGCGCATGGAGCTTACCCGCGAACTGAGGATGCTCTCCCCGGATCCTGATAAATATCAGGTATTCCTCCTGAGTACCGGCGCCGAGGCCACCGAGAACTGCATCAAGCTCGCAAAAACATACGCCCTTGAAAAACACGGTCCCGGGAAAAAATACATCATAAGTTTTGAGAACGCGTTTCATGGAAGGACAATGGGGTCGCAACTGGCCGGAGGAATGCCTAGGCTGAAAAAATGGATTGGAGACCTGGATTCCAGCTTTATTCAGGTTCCGTTTCCGGATGGATACAAAAATGAGAATACGTCATTTGACCTTTTCCTGAAAACACTTAAAGATAAGGGCGTCAGTCCGAAAAACATCGCAGGGGTCATCTGTGAATCTTATCAGGGGGTCGGTCCCGATTTCCTGCCGGTTGACTACGCAAAGAAACTTGAATCATTCTGCCGTGAACATGACGCAATACTGATAATGGATGAAGTTCAGGCCGGTTTTGGGCGCAGCGGCAAGATGTTCACCTATCAGCATTATGGGATAAAACCGGATCTTATCGCCTGCGGCAAGGGGATTACATCATCCCTCCCTCTTTCGGCGGTGATTGGACGCACGGACGTGATGTCGATTTATCCTCCAGGATCAATGACTTCGACACATTCCGCATCGCCTCTCGCTGTGACCAGTGCGCTCGAAAATCTCCGGATTATCAAGATGGATAAACTTGTCGAGCATTCGGCAAAAATGGGTGAAATAATGAATCCGTATCTGGAAAAAATTCAAAAGGAACATTCCAGTTTTCTCGGTTGTTTCCATGGAAAAGGGTTGGTTGCCGGAATTCAGGTGGTTAAGCCGGGGACAAAAACTCCGGATCCGGAAATGGCGCAGAAAATAAATGTGGCCTGCCTTCAGAAAGGCCTTCTGATGTTCGCTCCTGTCGGAATAGCCGGTGAATGCGTCAAAATCGCCCCTCCCCTCTGCATTACTGAGGATGCATTGAGAGAATCCCTCGAAGTCTTCAAGGAAGCGGTTGAGGAGCTTGCGTAACTAGAGCCTCCTCTAAAAGGTAATCTCAAAATGAAATTTGTCTTAAAAAGTAACACAGACATTCTTGTCTGTGTTACCCCCTTTTCGAGCAACGTCTAACTAAGGTGCTTTCAAAATTTCTGGGATGGGGAATAATCGCCGCTGCCGAAATGGCCAGTTGCGATTCTATAATGACTGAAGACTTGAATACAGGACAGATGTATTCTGGAATCAGGGCTATCAATCCTTTCATTTCTTGTTGAATATCCTTGGAATCCCGTAAATCCTGTCGGAATATATTTTCCCATATTGTGATTTTTGCATAACTCTTTGAGTTGCAACAATCCATGGAACGATAGTGGATAGGTTTCGTACTTATCGTTTGGAACGATACGGGTTGCCGCCCCAGGGCATATCTTCCATCAGCAGGAACATTGCACCATTGCGAAACTTACCCCCTTTGTTTAGAAAAGCGGCAGATTTTTTCTGGAGGGAACTATTCTGCGGTAGTAAATCAAGTTTACGCTTATCTGCGTTTTCTCCGAAAATACGTGAAACCTGACGGTGGCGGCATCTGTTTCTAAAGTTGTCTTTGCCTTCAAGATTTCCTCAAGAAACTCTGTTTTTACATCTGCAAAACCGGAATACTTTCGGATGAACTTGTCATTAAGGAAAAAAACTTCCTTTCCTCCGGCAAATGATTTGCCGGAAGTATCCCATCCCGGAGCAATCAAAGTCATTTCCTCGTCAGTAAATCCGAATTTTGCAACTGTTTTTGTAAAGCTCATGTCATTTCATTAAAAGTTTTTTTTACAATTACGTTGCTGCCATGATATAAAATCATGCTTTTCAGGCATAAAAAAACCGGAAGGTTTTATCCTTCCGGTTTTGAAAAAACTAATTCTGAAGATTAGTAGCGTTTTTTCGCGCCGCCACCAAATCCACCACGGCTTCCGCCGCGATCTCCACCGCCGAAACCACCGCTACGGCTTCCGCCGCCGCCGGCACCACCACCAAAACCACCGCCGCGACTGTCGCGCTGGGGCTTAGGGCGTGCTTCGTTAACAGTGATGGCTCTTCCGCCAATCTGACTGCCGTTAAGTGCCTTGATTGCTTCCTGAGCCTGTTCGGCCTTAGGCATTTCTACAAACCCGAAACCTTTGGAGCGACCTGTTTCGCGATCCATGATAACTCTTGCGGATTCGATTTCTCCGTGAGCCTGGAATGCGGATTTAAGGTCTTCGTCGGTTACCTCGTAGGCAAGATTGCCAACATAAAGATTCATTTTTCTCTTCCTTCTATCGTCGCCATAATTCACTTTTCTTCCAAGATCTGTCCATGGCGTTACGACATTTCTCGAGGCACCTTTTAACGGCAGGCACCACAATAACCGCAGGCGGCATACCAGCCACCTTTTCTACCAACACTGAATATATATGCCTATTGTCAATAATCAAGCAAAATAATCAAAATTTCATAAAACAGGCACAAATTCATCAAGTTTTAAGTTTCAGGTTTTAAGTTTTAAGCACAAAATAAAATCCTAGTACCGTCAAATGCTTTGGGTCAATTTCAAAATACCGAAGGGGTAGGGAGCGTTCTCTGCAACGCGCCGCCTCAAACCGGACGGGCCGCCTTCGTCCGCCACGGCGGACGAAGGCGGACAGCCATCCCTACCTTAAATTCGGCAGTGATGAAATTACCTCGCTTTGCTTAAAACCTAAAACTTAAATCGAAGACATTAATTCTTTGCAGGGAGCTAAACGTTCTCCTACAATATCCCTTTTGTTGACAGTACACCAGAGATGCGGCTGTCATAGGATAGTGCTTGATCCAATGCTTTTGCAAAGGCTTTGAAGACGGCTTCAAATACGTGGTGAGCCTCTTCTCCCTTCATCAGGATTATGTGGAGGTTCATTCCGCCTTTTACGGACAGGGCCTGGAAAAATTCATGGAAAAGACGGGTGTCTATGTCCTTGACCTTTGCCGCCGGAGGAACAAGATCGTAGACAAGGTAAGGCCTTCCTGACAGATCCAGCGATACCATGGCAAGGGCTTCATCCATTGGAAGTACGCACCAGCCGTAACGTTTGATTCCATTTTTCTCTCCGGCCGCTTTTGTGATTGCATTGCCGAGTACAAGCCCGAGATCTTCAATTGTGTGATGGCAGTCCACCTGAAGATCGCCGACTGCACTTATTTTAAGATCGAAAAAACCGTGTTTCGCAAAGAGTTCCAGCATATGATCCAGAAAGGGTATCCCGGTGGAGACAGAACTTTTCCCGCTCCCGTCAAGATCTATTTCCACGGTAATGTCGGTTTCTTTTGTCTTTCTTGCGATTTTCGCAACACGCTTCGGATTTTTCATAAACAACCCCAATTTTAAAATACGTTAACCACAGAGGACACGGAAAATATAAACCACGAAAGACATTAAACACATCAATTTCCAATTTCCAAATGAAGAAAACAATCCAAGAACATGCCTTACGGCATTAATCCCCCTTCGCTAGGAAGCTACGGTGGGACAGGCTACGAACAAATTAAGATTCGTTTTTGTTGGTAGTCAAGCCCGTGAGGGCTGTTCTTTTGCTTTCCTTGTATTCAGATTAATCTAACTACAGGCTGAAGCCTGTGTCACTAAAAGTTGCAACCGCTTCGGCTGCCTAATTTAAGACATTGAAAAACTTTGTGCCTTTGTGTCTTGGTGGTTAGACTGAAATCTTGCTCTTCCTCTTCTCTCCTTCGGAAATTTCGGACTTATATTTTTCCAGAACCGGATCAACCTCGGCTCTGAGGAATTCATCCACCTGCTCCGGTGCTCTGCCGACAAATTTTCCGGGATCCATTATTTTATCCATGTTTTTTGCGATCTTCGCAAAAAGGACATCGCCCCTGATTCTGTCAATGAGGTCGTTCGACTCGCCCATTTCCTTCACTCTTCTTCCAGCTTCCATGGAGTGGGTTCTAATCGCCTCATGGAGTTCCTGCCGGTCTCCTCCAGCCTTGACGGCGGCCATCAGGATATTTTCAGTCGCCATAAAAGGCAATTCGTTTTTGACATGGCTTTCAATGACTTTGGGCCAGACTTGGATTCCTTCTGCGACATTCGCGAGAACGGAAAGGATGATGTCTGTCGCAAGAAAAGCTTCGCCAAGGACGATCCTGCGGTTTGCGGAATCGTCGAGAGTTCTTTCAAACCACTGTGTGGCATGCGTGTTTGCGGGATTCGCAGGAAGTGAAATCACATACCTTGCAAGCGAACAGACTCTTTCACAGCGCATGGGATTCCTTTTATATGCCATTGCACTTGACCCCACTTGTTTCGATTCAAAAGGCTCTTCCACTTCCTTGAGATTGGCAAGAAGCCGCAGGTCGCCGGCGAATTTGTACGCCGATTGTGCGATGCCGGAAAGCATGGATATGACAAAATAATCTACTTTTCTGGTGTAGGTTTGACCGCTGACAGCGATGGATTTTTCAAAACCCATCTCTTTTGTGACCATGTTGTCGAGTTTCCTGACTTTTGCGTGGTCGCCGTTGAAAAGTTCCAGGAAGCTCGCCTGGGTTCCGGTCGTTCCCTTCACTCCCCTGAACGGGAGTTTTTCCAATTCGTATTCAAGGCGTTCAAGATCCAGAAGCATATCCTGAATGTAAAGGGTGAACCTTTTACCGACGGTTGTGAGCTGAGCCGGCTGATAATGGGTAAACCCGAGGGTCGGCATGGTTTTGTACTGATCCGCTATTTTTGCGAATTTCGCAATTGCTAGAAGAAGTCCCCTTTTCAGGATCATCAGTCCGTCACGCATCTGGATAAGTTCGGTATTGTCCGTCACATAACAACTTGTGGCTCCGAGATGGATGATCGGTTTTGCTTTCGGACAGAGTTCCCCGAAAACATGGATATGGCTCATGACATCGTGGCGCAGCTCTTTTTCCTTTGCGGTGGCGGCATCGAAGTCAATGTCTTCCAGATGCGCCTCCATCTGCCGGATCTGTTCATCCGTGATGTCAAGTCCGAGTTTTTTCTCGCATTTTGCAAGTACAAGCCAGAGACGCCGCCAGGTCGAATGCTTTTTCTGTGCTGACCAGTTGTAGCTCATCTCCCTGCTCGCGTAACGCGATGTCAGGGGATTTTCATAAATTTGTGTATTCACTTCTTGCACCTGTTTATTTTTCCATCGAGTTTGCCGTTTCAGATCCCTTATTCAAAAAAGTGAGGAATCACAGTTTAAAATTTGATTATTCCCTGTATTATAATTTAGGGAAAAATTTATTATGATTGAAAGCAACAGAAATCAAAATAGCCTTTACGGCGTGATAATCAAGGTTGAGAACATCGATGTATGCAGGTCTTTTTACAGGGATATCCTTGAACTTGGGCCACCGATAATCGACAGCAACTTCTGGATTGAATTTAAACTTCAGGACGATGTCTCCATAGTTCTCGAGCAGGCACCCGAAGGCGAAAAAATACAGCCGGGACGCGACAGGGTGTCCTGGCTTTACCGGATTGAACACATCGAAGAAATGCTCTCCAAGCTGAAAGAACATGGACATCAGCCCCACTCTGAAGAGGAAAGGCTCGGATATAAAGTCTATCAGTTCCTTGACCCTGAAGGCAATCCGTTCTACCTTTACTCTTCACATGAAGACAAAAAATAAAATTTTCGTTGAAAATCCCATGATTAAACGGAGCATCTGCCATTGATAGCCATCATTGATTACGGAATGGGCAACTTGTCAAGCGTTTTCAAGGCGCTTGAAAAGCTTGGGGCGGATGTGCGCATAACAGGCAGCGCCTCTGAAATAGGGGTGGCGGATTCTGTGATTCTTCCCGGAGTTGGGAATTTCGGAGACGGTATGAAACATCTGCAGGTGTCCGGTCTTGACAAGATTGTGAAAAAATCAATAGGCGACGGAAAGCCCTTTTTGGGGATATGCCTCGGAATGCAGTTGCTGATGGATGAAAGTGAAGAGGCTCCGGGTCTGCCAGGACTGGGGATATTCAGAGGCAAAGTCGTCCGCTTCCCAAAAAGTTCCCTCAAGGTTCCACACATGGGCTGGAATAACATTGATAATGAAACCCGGAATCCGAATCTTGCCGGAATAAAAGACGGCACCTATTTTTATTTCGTACACTCCTATTATGTAAAACCAGATGATTTAAAAATAAATGCGGCCACCTGTAATTACGGTTTGGATTTTTCCGCATGCATAGGGGAAAATAATGTATTTGCGACTCAGTTCCATCCTGAAAAAAGTCAGGACGCCGGACTTCGCATACTTGAAAACTGGATTTCCGGGTAGTTTCACCACCAGTCTTCGCCTGGGAGGCTACGAAGGACAGGCCGCCTTGGCAGGCTAATAGGCACTAATTTTATACTAAATGAAGAGAGAGTCTTTAATAACTGAGACTCATGCGTTGAATGTTATTTTTTTATTCCAAAAATAACATTCAACGCATAGATTATGTTAGTGTCCTTTGTTAGTGTAGATTAGTGGTTAAAGAATTTCATTTTTCATGTATTTTGTGTGTTTCGTGGTTAAGTCCAGAAATCGAATA
This sequence comes from Victivallis vadensis, assembly GCA_945883805.1. GTDB lineage: Bacteria > Verrucomicrobiota > Lentisphaeria > Victivallales > GWF2-50-93 > GWF2-50-93. Next base: position 23,593 of record CAMCYE010000023.1, read on the forward strand.
CTGGATATTGGTTGTTTAAAAACTTTGCATTAAACTTAGAGGGGAACCATGACAGACATCAGGCAAAAACCGAATTTTACGATTTTCCCGGCAATTGACATCCGTGGCGGAAAATGTGTCCGTCTCATTCAGGGCGACTATGAAAGACAGACGACATATTCTGACAGTCCCGCCGTCCAGGCTACCCTCTGGGAAAAACAGGGAGCCGAATTCCTTCATCTTGTCGACTTGGATGGAGCCAAGGACGGAAAACCTGTGAACCTGGAAACAATCGCATCGATCACGAAAGCCATAAAAATCCCATGTGAACTCGGAGGGGGAATACGTACCATAGAAGATGCCGAACTTGTTTTCCGTGCAGGAATTGAAAGGATAATTGTCGGTACCGCAGCATGCGAAAATCCAACGGTTATCGAAGAGATGCTCATGAAATTTTCACACGAGAAAATAGTCATAGGAATCGATGCGAAAAATGGGAAGGCGTCGGTAAGGGGATGGCAGAAGGAAACATCATTGAATGCAACGGATCTTGCCGAGGAATTCTCCAGAAAAGGAGCCAGCCGGTTTATTTACACCGATATTTCAACTGACGGAATGCTTTCCGGACCCAACTACTGTGCGATAAGCGAGTTCTGCGACGCAGTTCCCGGCGCAAAAGTCATCGCTTCCGGAGGAGTCTCGTCCATGGACGATGTAATCAAGCTGATGAACCTCGGGAAAAAGAACATCGAGGGTGTAATAATAGGAAAAGCACTTTACGAAGGTAAAATTCTCCTTTCAGACCTTCTTAAGCTGATTAAATAGCCGGTGTTCAAAAAAGAACGTCAATTAGGGGAACGCCGGTCTCCAGGCCGGCTCTTGATGCCGAACTGGAGTTCGGCGATCCGTCTGTGAAGGGAAAGAAGAAATGGAAGAATGGTATTCAAGAGGTTATTTGCCGCACCGGGACAAACCCGGATTGATACAACATATAACATTCCGACTTGCTGATTCTCTCCCTTACAATGTATTGGAACGATTAAAACTTGAACTCGATATTATCCGAAATGAACTTGAACGCAGTCTCGACTCTGATGAACTCGAAAGAAAAATGAAAACCGAAAAAATCAACAGGATTGAAGGTTATCTTGATGCTGGACACGGTTCTTCCATTTTGAAAAATGCGGATTTCGCAATTGTGCTAAAAAATGCTCTCAAGCATTTTGATGAGAGCCGGTATATCCTGCTTTGCTGGTGCATAATGCCGAATCATGTGCATGTCCTGATAAAAACGCTTAGTTATCCGCTGGATAAGATTGTAAAATCCTGGAAATCTTATTCGGCAAGGGAGATAAATAAAGTTTCAGGTTTGAGCGGCGGGCTGTGGCACAGGGAATATTTTGACCGTTACGTAAGAGATGAAAAGCATCTAAAGGAAGTCTCTGAATACATTGAAATGAATCCAGTAAAGGCAGGAATGGTTAAAAACAAAGAAGATTGGCAGTATGGCAGCGCATATAAATAAAAAAGAGCGACAATTAAAGGAACGCCGGTCTTCAGACCGGCTCTTGAAGCCGAACTGGAGTTCGGCGATCCTTTTAATGAAAAAGTGGAAAAACAGTGACAGTCTATGGAGTTTAATTCTTAGGTTTGTATGAAACACCTGGAGAAGGCTTGAAATTAGCACTTCAAGAATATATCTTTTCAGATTGGAAGAGTTTCAATCATAGAGGGGAGACATGGAAAATTTATTCGGGGATCTTTCGGGTGACATGAAGTTCTACTGGGCGCTGGCCATTTTCGGTTCATTCGTTTTTATAATCCAGCTTGTAATGTCGGCCGTTGGCTTCGGCGCCGGACATGACGTGGATTCCGGTTCTGGCACCGATGTCGCCACCAGTCATCCGGATGCCGGTTTTTCCGTCTTCAAGCTTTTCTCCGTCCAGTCAGTGATAGCATTTATCACATTTTTCGGCTGGGGCGGGGTAATCTGGGGCAAAAACGGAGTAAGCGGATTTTTCGCCGCACTTGCAAGCGGCATTTTCATGATGTTGGTCACTTCCTTTTTCCTGTATTATCTTATGAAACTACAGCAGAGCGGAAATATAAATGCGCAGGATTATGTCGGATGTACCGGGATGGTTTACATGAATGTTCCGGGCGGCAGGGTACAGCATGGCAAGGTCACGGTTAATCTCAGGGGTTGTTCCAGGGAGATCATCGCAGTTGCCGATGAGGATATCCAGACAGGATCGGCCGTAACAGTTGTCCAGCAGATAGACGGACGGCGTTTTTTAGTGAAAAAAATATAATAGGTTAAAAATAAAAACAGGGAGATTGTTATGGGTCCGGTAATTGGTTATGTGTTGGCAGTTGTATTTGTGCTTTTTGTTCTTTTGATGATCTGGGCGAGCAGGTATAAGAAATGCCCGTCCGACAGGATAATGGTCATTTATGGGAAAACCTCCGGCAAGGATGCTGCAAAATGCATACATGGAGGGGCCAAATTCATCATTCCAGTGATTCAGGATTACGGTTTTCTGTCCTTGCGCCCTTTGCAGATAGAGGTCAATCTTGGAAATGCGCTATGCAAACAGAACATCCGCATAAATGTCCCGTCAATTTTCACAATTGGGATAAGCACCGACCCGCTGATCATGGGTAATGCCGCGCAGCGTCTCTTCGGACTGACACCTGATGCAATCTCCGCACTTGCAAGAGATATCATATTCGGTCAGCTCCGTCTGGTCATCGCCTCAATGACAATCGAGGAAATAAATACCGACCGCGAGACATTCCTCAAGAATGTTGAAAACAATGTGGCGGCGGAACTGAACAAGGTCGGTCTTGAACTGCTGAATGTAAACATTACCGACATCACCGATGAGAGCGGATATATTGAAGCTATCGGTAAAAAAGCCGCTTCCGAAGCCATAAACAGGGCGAAAATAGATGTTGCCGAGCAGGTCAAGCTTGGTTCTATTGGTGAAGCGGAAGCATCCAGACAGCAGAGAATATCGGTTTCGAAAGCCGAGGCCGAAGCTCAGTCCGGCGAGGCAGAAAATAAGAGGATTCAGCGTATTTCCATAGCTAAGGCTGAAGCCGAGGCTCAGACAGGTGAAGCCGAAAACAAGAGGATTCAGCGCATATCCATAGCTAAGGCCGAAGCAGAAGCGCAGGCGGGCGAAGCTGACAACAAGAAAAACCAGCGTATTGCAATCGCAAATGCCGATTCCAATGCGCAATCTGGGGAAGCGAATGCCGCGAAAGACCGTCGTATCGCTGTGAAACAGGCGGAATCCGAAGCTGTCAACGGTGAAAATCTTTCTGCAATCGAGATTGCAAAATCCAATGCCATTCGGTCTGAACAGGAAGCCGAAGCGTTCAGGAAGGCGGAATCCGCAAAACGCATAGCCGAAGCCCAGATTGAGAAAGCGCATTTTGAAGCGGAACAGCAGGCTCAGACATCGCGTGCCAACATGGAACGTGAAAAACAGAGGGCTGAAATCATAGTTCCTGCGGAAATTTCAAAACAGCAGATTGAAATAGCAGCTGAAGCTGAGGCCGAGAAAACCCGACGCGAGGCAAAAGGTGAGGCGGATGCGAAGTTCGCAATACTCCAGGCTGAAGGACGTGGTAACTATGAAATACTGAAGGCGAAAGCCGCAGGTTTTCAGGAAATTATCAAAGCCTGTAATAACGATTCAGACTCCGCATCCAAAATGCTGCTGATCGAAAAACTTGAAAGCATTGTCGAACTCCAGACCGAAGCCATCAAGAATATCAAGATTGACAAGGTGACCGTATGGGAAGGCGGACAAAATGCCAGTGGTAAGACATCAACCGCAAATTTTCTCAGCGGCATGATGCAGAGCCTCCCCCCGCTTCATGATGTCGCAAGCATGGCCGGAATAGATCTTCCCGGCTATCTTGGGAAAGTCAAATATGACAATGATTCCTGTGGACAGGAAAAGGTATCGGCAAAGAAATAATAAGACTGAAAAAAAGCTGGCAGCCTTTCGGGGCTGCCAGCTTTACGCTATAACGTGTTATACAACACCAAGATCTATCATCGCATCTGCGACTTTCTTGAATCCTGCGATATTTGCGCCGTTCACATAGTTTCCTGGTGTTCCATACATTTCGGCGGCTTCATATGCTGATTTATGGATGTTGATCATGATCTGATGCAGTCTGCCGTCAACTTCATCTTTCTCCCATTTGAGCCTCATTGCGTTCTGGGACATTTCGAGTCCGGATGTTGCAACGCCTCCGGCGTTTGCAGCCTTTCCGGGACCGTACATGACATTGCTTTTGAGGAAGACTTCAACAGCTTCGGGTGTTGAAGGCATATTTGCGCCCTCGGATATGCAGATACAGCCCTTCTTCAAGAGAGCCTTCGCGTCTTCGCCGCTGATCTCATTTTGTGTGGCTGACGGGAATGCGGCTTCCGCAGAGACAAGTCCCCAAGGTTTCTTTCCTTCGTGGAACGTGGAGTTTTTGAATTTCTTTTCATAGTCGCTTATGCGGCCGCGATGGATATTCTTGAGTTCCATAACGTATTTAAGTTTTTCCTCGTTAATGCCATCATTGTCTATGATTGTGCCTGCCGAGTCGGAAAGGGAAACGACTTTTCCGCCGAGCTGGCTTACTTTTTCAACCGTGTATTGGGCGACATTTCCGGAACCTGAAACCAGGACTGTCATCCCCTTCAGGGATTTACCTTTTGCCTTCAGCATTTCATCCGCAAAATATGTGGCGCCGTATCCTGTGGCTTCCGGACGAACAAGGCTTCCGCCCCAGTTCAGGCCTTTGCCTGTCAGAACACATGCATTGTTGTTCACTATTCTTTTAAACTGACCTTGGAGGTAGCCGATCTCTCGTCCGCCTACGCCTATGTCGCCCGCCGGCACATCCGTGTCCGAACCGATGTGGCGGTAGAGTTCGGTCATGAAGCTCTGGCAGAACCTCATCACTTCATTGTCGGATTTCCCCTTGGGGTCAAAGTTGCATCCGCCCTTTCCTCCTCCCATAGGAAGCCCGGTCAGGCTGTTTTTGAAGATCTGTTCGAAACCGAGGAACTTTAAAATCCCTAAGTTCACTGACGGATGGAACCTGAGTCCGCCCTTGTAGGGACCTATGGCGCTGTTGAACTGCACCCTGTAGCCCCTGTTCACCTGGATCTGACCTTTGTCGTCAACCCAGGGCACCCTGAAAGATACGGATCTTTCCGGTTCCGTGATTCTTTCGAGAATCCCGTGCTTCTCGTACTTGGATTCCTGGTCCATCAGCAGACTCAGGGATTCAAGGACTTCCTTTGCGGCCTGGAGAAACTCTTTCTCCCAGGGACAGGTCTCATGCAGGTGGTTCAGCACTCTTACAACATAAGAGTTCATACTTTCCTCCATTTTGGTTTTTCATCCGCCTTACCCTCTCCGTGGATCTACGGAAAACTTAGGAAAACTGCGGAATTTATGAAAAGTAAAATGGAGCTTTCAGAATAAATATCAATTAGGAAAATAAAAATAAAATTCGAGAACCGGTATTCCTGTACACATGCATATCTCTTATTATCCTTGATCTTCCTTTGCAAATCAACGATACTAGAATATGAAAATCGAGACTGTACATTATGGAAGTGTTCAGGAATCATATTGATGGAAGATACGAGAAGTATAATTATAAAACTGAAAAATAACAGGAATTGACCATGATTGGAAGTCTTGCTGGAATTTTAATGGAGTCTGCCTTCACCGAAATACTTATTGATGTGAATGGGGTGGGATATCTGGTTTTTATACCTTTAAGTACATTCGACAAGCTTCCCAGAGTCGGAGAGAAGGCGGGAGTTCTTGTCTATACGCACGTCAAGGAAGATGATATTCAGCTGTACGGTTTCGCCACCGCCCAGGAAAAACAGCTGTTCAAAATGCTGCTTTCCGTTTCAGGAATCGGCCCCAAGACCGCGCTCAACGTACTGAGCACGATGACTGTCCCGAGTTTCTGCACCGCCATCCTCAACGCCGATCTGAAAGCCATAAACCAGATCAGCGGGATAGGCAAGAAGACAGCCGAACTTCTCGTGCTTGAGCTGAAAACCAAGGTTAAAGACGTATCCCCGGAATCATCGTTTACAAAATCTTCCGCCTCGGATGCTGTCTCAAAGGCCGGTGAAGATGCGGTTCGTGCGCTTGTCCAGCTTGGACTGAAGCACGATACAGCATCAAGAACAGTGCATGACCTGCTTACCGGAAAAGATCAGAAAGAATGCACCAGCGAAAATCTTATCCGTCTCGCCCTGCGTTCCATTAATAAATAACTGTTAAGATTGCGTTATATACGTGTAGTTACTCTCAACATCCTGTGAATGCATATTCATGACAGATGATAAAACAGAACTGACCCGGACGGAAAAGAAGATTTTTGCCAGGCTCCTCAAACTCAGTTGGCAATATAAGTCCGGCTGCATCAAGGCGATACTGCTCCAGGTGCTTCTTCTTGCATTCACTATTTTCGGACTCTCCCTTATTGGTGTAGGAATCGACTATATACGGCATATTGTCGACACAAAATCAAAAATACCCCTCTGGCCCCTGGGATTTAAGCCGCCGGAAGACTGGAGCACGATGAAAGTGCTTTGCGTCATCGCCGTTGCGAATATCGCATTTGCGGTCATACGCTATTTCCTGACATACCGTTACAGCGTTACCATTGTAAAGCTCCTTCAACAGGGAATTGTCGTTGAACTGAGGTCGAAAATCTATAAAAAAATGCAGAACCTCAGTTTCCGTTTTTTTGATTCAAGGACGAGTGGCACGCTCATAAACCGCGTCACCGGGGATGTACAGTCCGTAAGGTTGTTCGTGGACGGAGTGATAATCCAGGGCGTCGTGATATTGATTTCCCTTGCGGTATACATTTCCTACATGCTGGCCATCAACATGAAACTCACGATGCTCTGCATGTTTACTGTTCCGTTCATGTGGATTGTCTCCGCATATTTTTCAAGGAAGCTCAAGTCCGCCTACATGAAGGACCGCGACAACAATGACAAGATGATCCTTGACATGGTCGAACGCGTCCATGGGATTCACGTGGTGAAGGGGTTTGCCCGAGAGAAGGAGGAGCTCAAATTGCTCGCAAAGGACAACCGCACCATTCTGGAGCACAGGGGGAAAATCTTCTGGTTCATAAGTCTTTTTCATCCAACAATCGATCTTTTGGCGCAGACGAACATTGTCATTCTCCTTGCATACGGAGGATATCTTGTAATCCAGGGAGAACTTCCGCTCGGAGCGGGACTCATAGTCTTCCTCGGACTTCTTCAGAGATTCTCGGGACAGGTGAACACATTGGCGGGAATCATAGACAACATCCAGCAGAGCGTCGCTGCTGCGCACCGGGTTTTTGAAATACTTGACGCACCGGTGGAGATATACAGCCCTCAGAACGCAGTCAGGGTGCGGAAGTCGCAGGGAGGCGTGACATTTAAGTCTGTTTCCTTCGAATACGATCCTGGAGAAAGGGTTCTTGACAATGTTGATTTCGACGTAAAACCGGGGCAGTTTGTAGGGATACTCGGTACGACAGGCTCCGGGAAAAGTACTCTGCTGAGCCTGATTCCGCGTTTTTACGACGTCAAAATGGGGGCGGTGCTTATCGACGGAAAAGATGTCCGCAAATACGATCTCGACGATCTGCGGCGCCAGACTGGAATTGTTTTCCAGGAAAGTTTTCTTTTCAGCAATACAATTGCGGCGAATATTTCATTCGGACATCCTTATGCCACGCGTGACGAGGTTGTGAAGGCTGCGAAGATCGCATCAGCGCATGATTTCATCACGGCTCTTCCGCAGGGGTACGACACAATAATAGGTGAGTCGGGTTCAGATCTCTCCGGGGGGCAGAAACAAAGGATTGCGATAGCGCGTTCTGTCATACTTGAGCCTCCGATCCTCCTGTTGGACGATCCGACTGCCGCAGTTGACTCCGAGACTGAAAAAGAGATTTTCGAGGGAATTGAAAGTGCCATGAAGGGAAGGACGACGTTTATGGTCACCCACAGGATAAGCGTCCTCAAACGGGCCGATATTGTCTTGGTGATGCACCATGGGAAGATTATCCAGCACGGGAAACACGAAGATCTGATAAAGGAGAAGGGCCATTACCGCCGCTGTGCAATAATACAGTCGGAAGACGGGGACAAGTGAACAGTCGTCAGTCGCTGTGATTCAGCGAGCATATGAGGAAAGGATTGGTTTTGTTGTAGCAACGGCACTCTGTTGCCGTTCTCTTAAGACGCGTCATCGGAGTGACGCGGCTACAACTGAGGCAGGAAGACAATTCGTAATATCCAGGGATTTAAATGAATATATTTTTTCAGTATGAAAAAATATGGGAAACACTATGAGTAAAAATAAACAGGAAAAAGCGAAGATATCCTTCATAAAAAAGGAATATGAGCGTAACCGGCAGTATGACATGAAGCCTTTGGACTACGGCATTTTTGTGCGTATTTTCTCATATTCCAAACCGTATGCGGCAAAGAGGAATATCCTTTTTGTGCTCGTTATCATGCGGGCCGTTCAGCTTACAGCCATAACCTGGGGCATCGGAGCAATCATAAACGGTCCTATAATGAAGCATGACGTGCACGGAACGATGCTGTATGTTTCTTTCTTTTTCGCGTTTATTCTGTTCACCTTGGTAAGTTTTCATTTCAGGCAGAGGCTCGCCTCCGAATTCGGAGAGTCAGTGATCCATGACCTGCGTCGGGATCTGTTTGCGCACATGTTTTCAATGCCCATGGGATTCTTCAACCGCACGAAGCTTGGCAGGCTGATCAGCATTTACACCTCGGATGCGGATGCGGTTAGAAACGGGATACAGACAGTTGTCTTCGTCAGCCTGGTACATGGCGTAAGCATGGTTGGCGCAGCCATGCTGATGCTCTGGTATGACTGGAAAATGTTTCTGGTAGTTCTCGCCATGGGGCCGATAATATGGGGAATGAACCGTTATTTCAGGCTAAGACTGATCAGCGCCTATCGCGCGGTACAGGAAAGTTTCAGCCGCGTCACGGCAACTGTTGTCGAGTCGATCAAAGGCATAAAAATCATACAGGGATACGCCAGGCAGGATCTCAATTCGGAGATGTTCCGCGAACTTGTCTATGACCATTCCACCTACAGTTTGAAGGTGACGCAGGTTGAGTCAACCTTCCTTCCACTGCTTGAGGTCAACAGCCAGTTTTTCCTGTCAGCTCTGCTGATATTGGGCGGCTCCCGCGTTCTGAACCATGATATGACGATAGAAAGTTTCATCCAGTTCTTTTTCCTGTCGAACATGTTTTTCTCCCCTATACAGGTGCTGGCAGGACAGTACAATCAAGCGTTGACGGCGATGGCTGGTGCGGAGAGGGTGTTCAAATTCCTCGACAGCAAACCCGACTGGCAGGATTCGGAGTTGGCGGTCAAACTTGAAAAGGTTGACGGAAAAGTCGAGTTCCGCAACGTCTCTTTTTCATATAAGCCGGAAAGACCCGTGCTTTCCGATATCAATTTTACTGCGGAGCCTGGGCAGACAATCGCGCTTGTAGGCTCAACGGGAAGCGGAAAAACGACCATCACAAACCTCATCTCTAAATTTTATATTCCGGGAGAAGGGAAAATACTGATTGACGGGAGGGACATACTTGAAATAAACAGCGATTCGCTGCGCCGGCATCTCGGGATCGTATTGCAGGTGAATTTCCTTTTCACCGGCACTGTCATGGAAAATATCCTTGTCGGCAGAGCCGGTGCGACAGAACAGGACGCCTATGAAGCCGCCCGTAAAATCGACTGTTATGACCTGATAGAGGCGCTACCTGACGGCTTCCGGACCATGGTCGGTGAAAACGGTGTCGGACTCTCTATGGGGCAGCGTCAGATCATCTGTTTCAGCCGCGCGATGCTCGCGAACCCCAGGATTTTCATACTTGACGAAGCGACAAGCTCGGTTGACGCAATCACGGAAGAACGCCTGCAGAACGCGCTTTCAAAACTTCTTGTCGGCAGGACAAGCTTTGTTGTCGCCCACAGGTTAAGTACGATAAGGAACGCCGATATGGTGCTTGTACTCGAAAACGGGAAGATTGTCGAACGCGGGAACCACCAGCAGCTCATCAGGGTCGGAGGCGTATACGCCAGACTCTATCGCCAGTTCATGGTCGCCCACGAGCTTTAGGAACCTCTAAAATTCTTCATTACTGCGCCACACGGCCATTCCCTTGCCAATTTTAGCGTTTTGTGCTAGATTAAGAAAGTTCAAAGGGAGCATCATAATGTTTAAGAAACTGTTTTTCATATTTGTGGTTGTCGCAATTATGGCGATTGCAGCCATCCCCATGTGGACTGATAAAATGGCTGAAGACGCTTTCAAGAATCCCGAGAAACAGATATCCTCGGAAAATGTAAAACAGGCAATACAGACCAGAATGTATATCTACATGTATCCAGACGCCAAAAAATTGGCGGAGAAGGCAATCATATATTTCCCGGAATCAAAAAACCTTCCTTATTTTGTTTATATAGCGGCGAGGAGTTCCGAGAAATCAAATGAATACATGGCTGCAATCCACTGGTATGGATATTTTATTGAGTTATTTCCCTCACATGAATGGACTGCGCAGGTAAAGAATAGTTACACGAAACTTAAGGCCATGTATGCCCCTAAGGCGGAACCTTCACCAAAAAAAGTAAAGTAAGGGAAAAGGTCAGTTATCAGAAAGGACATTTTTGGATTTTATACCGATTGCCAGCGACTGACGACTAACGACCGACGACTGACATAATTAACATATAGGGTAAGCACATGTCTTGCATTTCTGTGACATTTCAAAAAATGCTGATAGGCGAATCTCTCGGATTTGAAGAATCTAGAGAGGCGATGCTGGAAATCATGAACGGAAAAACTTCCGAAATCAGGCTTGCCGCATGGCTTACCGCGCTCAGGATGAAGGGTGAGACATCAGATGAAATCGGAGGATGCGCGGAGGCAATGAATTCCTGCGGCATAAAGCTTCACTGCCTTGACAATAAGGTAATTGACACTTGCGGTACAGGCGGGGACTATTCGGGGACTTTCAACATTTCCACTGCGTCCGCCTTTATTGCCGCGGGAGCCGGAGTTACTGTTGCCAAACACGGGAACAGAGCCGTTTCAAGTAAATCAGGCAGTGCTGATATCCTCTCTGAAATCGGGTTGAATCTGAACATCCCGACAGAAACCATGGAATATTGCCTGAATAAAATAGGCATAGCTTTTCTTTTTGCCCCGAATTTGATTCCTGCAATGAAACATGTAATGCCGGTAAGGGTTGAATTGGGCGCTAGAACCGTATTTAACATTATCGGTCCATTATGCAATCCTGCAAATGCAAAGCGCGCAGTCATAGGAGTTTATGATAAAAAACTCTGTCCAGTCATGGCCAGGGCCGCAAAATCTATCGGCAAGGAGCATGTAATGATAGTTCACGGTGGTGACGGCATTGATGAGATAACGACCACCACAACAACGCATATTTGCGAACTTCGCGACGGCGAGATTCGTGAATACGAATTTGATCCATTTAAAGTTCTTGGCATCCCTAGAAGCACTCCGTCAGAGATACTTGGAAAAAGTCCTGTTGAAAATGCAAAAATGCTGGTCAAAATTCTTGCCGGAGATGAAAAAGGCCCTATCAGGGACATTGTTGTACTGAATGCGGCGGCAGCCATCATTGTTTCAGGCAAAGCACTTAAATGGGAAGATGCTTTTGCAATGGCCGAGGAATCAATAGTCAGCGGAAATGCCCGCGCAAAGTTGAAGTCCCTGGTAGATTATTGCAGGGAATAAGATAAAATACAATTACAAGTAATGAAAAGGCGGGAAAATGGGAAAGAAAAACTTTTTTCTTATGGGACTTTTGATGATGTGCATGATTTTGACCGGTTGCACAACAGGAACACCTTTTCAGCTTTCCGTATTTAAGGAGTTTTTGGTCTATCCGGAATCCGAAAACATTTCAGGATTGAAGTTTAATATATTTTCCGGAGAAGCTGCAAATCTGAGAGGGGTGGATTTCGGAGGATTGGACAGTTATGAAAAGAATATTGACGGTGTGGTGATTACCGGCGGACTTGCCGCTGGCAAGAATGAAGTTAATGGAGTTGCGATTGGCGGTGCCATTGCCGGTTCAGACAAGGATCTCAATGGTTTTGTCCTTGGCGGTATTCTTGCCGGTGCGGATAAAA
>CAMCYE010000024.1 GCA_945883805.1 Victivallis vadensis
ATGATGCCGGCCATTTTTGCCTCGTGGGCGCTGGAGGCGGAACTGTTGAAAGCATGTCCGCCCTGCCACGCCATGGTGTTGTAAATGCCTCCTATCAAACCGATAAGTATAAACCAGATGTTGAAGTCCTGTACTTTTCCGGCATCAAATGGATTGAGCATTGATTTGCCGGCGGGAACCGCCGCCAATGCCTCATGCATTTCCTGCCAGCTGAACATCAGGAGAATGGTGACGATAACTATTATAAACAGGACCATCGACAGTAACCCCTCCACGCAATCTGTCACCATGATGGTGAGCTGTCCTCCTGCCAATGTCATGGACAGGGAGATGGAGAGATAGATCGCCATGATGATGGCAAAAGTCGGCATGTGAATGCCAAGCACGTCCACATTCTGTGGCAGACCACAGAAAAACACGAAGAAGCGCGATGCCACAGCCGGAAAGATCCCATAATTCAGAATCCCTGAAAGGAAAGCCATAAATCCCGCAAAAATACGGAAAGACTTATTGTATCGGATCTCAAAGAACTGGGCGAGCGTCATTGCACGCGTCTCACGATACCGGTAGATTACAAAGCCGAACAGTGCGACAAACATGGCGGTGGGGATGCGGATGAACTCCCAGAAGCCCATTGAAAAACCGGCCTGGTAAAACACCTCAAAGGCCGCCACGCTGCCCACTACAGCCATGCCCATCTCACCCCTGGCATTCGCTATCAGATAGCGTCCGGCACAACGTCCGCCCGCCATAAAATCAGCCACCCCTTTTACATACGGTTGTATGAACAGGGCAACTCCGCCAATAAAGAGTATGGGCAGAACAACCATCAGCCAGTCAATCCATGTCATCTTTTTAGTGTCCTTGCTTCACAGTTCTTTGATATTATTCTGACTATGGGTGCCTGCGGTTTTTCTGCAATGTTCACGCATAAGGTCTATGTAAAAACAGGTGTCTATGAACATACAATGTCCTTTTCAGTTCAAGTATTTATGACAAGATGCTTGAGAGTGGATTTTTTTCTTCCTTTTACAATTTCTTCAATATGGGATAAAGTTTTTTCGGAAGGGCACATTTTATCGAGGTTTGCCATAATCCTGCCGGCAGTGTTTGAATATCTGAGTTTTCTTTTTATCAACTTGCTGAAAGATTCACCGCTCCCTTTTTCTTTTGAGAGTATTTCGTAAGCTTCCATATCAATAGTTATAGTTTTTACAGCCATAATCAGCCTCCAGTTATCATAAGTACACTTACCATACACTTATGATTTCAACTTTCAAATTCCAAAACTGGGATGCGGGATTACTGGCTTTCCAATGAAGTCCGGCGAAACCAGTTGTCTCCAAATAATTCCATGCTCGCCGAAGATTGCAAGAGTGCGACCTCGCATTTTCGACTGAACCGGCGTACTTCGAGGGGCGGACGTTGCTCGTGATGTCTTCAGTATCCCCAGGCGTCAAGTAAAGGCCGCAACTGTTTGCTTTGGCTCGCGGATTTGTGTTTTTCGCAACCACGTCACGACCAGTTTACTGTATGTTTTGCGAGTATCTCATTGCGGTTCCTTTGTTTGCTTGGAATGGCACCGGATTCTATCGCAAGCATGATTAATCAGCGTTGCATCTTTCCCAAAACAGGCACCTCAAGACCTGCCAGCGCTTTCCGTCCTCCTCCTTCGGCATCGAATACCACGATTTGATTTTTCCCTTTACGAAGCCAGGAACCGGGAAGAAAGCAGGTCTGCTGGGGGCCGATGGACCAGAAGCGGCTCAGACAGCGGTCATTGATCCAGACCACTCCTCGACCCCACGCACTTAAATCAAGAAAGGTGTCACCGATCATATCCAGAATGAATGAGGCTCGATGAAAGGCGGGGCCACCACAATCATCCGCCTGATATTTCAGACTGCTCAGCATGGCCGCATCCAAAGGAAGCCGGTAGGCCTTCCACCCCATGAGGGTCAGTCCGCCATACTCGACCCGGTCGGTGATTCCTTTGCGATCCAGAAGCTTTGAGCCGAAATTCGTCCGCCCCATCGTATCGATTAACAGATCAAGTTGTGCAACGTCACAAGGGACATTTTTTAAATCCAGCCTAAACTCATGGCGACCGCGATCCAGACATCCCACCAGATTTCCATTTAAACGCACCTGAGCAAAATCGTGCGCTTCCACTAGGCGAAGCTCTTGATCGCCCAGGCCAGCAATCTCAGTGCGGTAGAGGATGAGGCCATAGCTTTGGCCCAGAGCTTCCATAGGAACCGGCTGAGGAATTTCAATCGGTACAGGCAGATTGTCAAACAGGGCGGCAGACTCCTGTGGAAAGAATCCGGGAATGCTGATGAGCGGCATAGGTGCCGCAGGAATTTCAGACAGTGGGCCTTCGCAGTCCCCTTGATAGGATGCCAGGAGCTTACGGATGGCATGAAACTTTTCGCATGGGCGCCCTGCCTCATCGAGCGGCGCTCGATAATCATAGCTGCTGACGGTCGGGGTATAAGTTTCATAATGGTTGGCGCCGGCCATGAGGCCGAAGCTGGTCCCCCCGTGGAACATATAAAAATTAAAGGAACAATCATTTGCCAGCATCCACTGGAGCTCGCTTAATATCGGCGCCGGATCATCGCTTCCTTTCCTGGGAGCGCCCCAGGTGTCAAACCAACCGGCCCAGAACTCGCCGCACATTGCGGGCTGATCAGGCCGAAGTATTCGAAGCGCCGGAATCTGCTCGTGGGCGCGGCTTCCGAAATTGGCGACCGTCACAGCGCCGCTCACCTCCCCAGCGTTCATATTGGCGGGTTTCGCCCAGTCGCAGGTATAAAGCAGTCCATCAAAGCCAACCTGGCGCACCAGATTCACCATGTAGTTCATATAGCTTCGATCATTTCCATAGGCCCCATATTCATTTTCAACCTGGACCATGATCACCGGCCCGCCCCGCTGATACTGCAGCTCAGCGCACTCAAGGCCCACGCGTCGAAAGTAACCCTGCACCGCCGTCAGCCAACGTTCATCCATGCATCGGACTCTGATATCCGGAATGGCCAGGAGCCATGGCGGCAGGCCGCCGAAATCCCACTCCGCGCAAATATAGGGACCGGGACGAAGGATGACCATCAGCTTCTCTTCCCGGGCCAAATCAATAAAAGCGCGAACATCGAGCATGTCTTGGAAATTAAATTTTCCGGGGTGCGGCTCATGAAGATTCCAGGGCATGTAGGTGCTGATGGTGTTAAGCCCCATGGCGCGAGCGCATTTCAGGCGATGGCGCCAATATTCACGGGGGATGCGAAAATAATGCAGTTCCCCGGACAGTATCCGCACCTTTTTCCCATCCTTTACAAAGCTGCCCTCGCGGGTGGAAAATACTCGTGTGGATAAGGCATCACTTTTCAGTGACGCGGACATGCATCCACTTGAATTGGCGTGAACGATCTCTTGCATGGTTGACATTGCCTCCTTTAACCTGAATTCACCAGACCAATTTATGCATTCCGAGAGTCAACGGATCGATGAATTTCTTGTTCCTGCGGCCCAGCCAGATATTTTCCGGCTCGCTCTCCAGTCTGATCAAGGCGATCAGCGCATAGGAAGTCGTCCGGTTATTGATGCAGCATTTTCCGCCGCCAGGAACTCCGGCCGGCCCTTCATACGAGCCGTGAAACGCCCCGTCGAGTTTCGCATCGCCAGTATCCACATATTGCGTTTTCAGCAGTGTTTGAACAGCCCATTCGCAGGCATCCAGCAATTTCCGGTCTTTGTAGCGATTGCCGAAGTCGCTGAAATACATGGCCCCCATCGGTACTGCCGAGTCAACACGTTCAAAGTGTTTCGGCAAATGAACCGCCAGCCACCTGACAAAGCGCAACGCCGCCTGCAGGTAGTTTTCATCCTTGAACATATCGGCGGCCGCCTGAAGCATCGGAACCCCGAAATCATCGTTAAACATGTGCATTCTGATATGGACATTTTCCTGTTGCGAAGCGGATTCCTTTGCCCGCCAGGTAAATATTTCCCTTTCCTGCCCCAGTCTTCCGTCCTCGCCGACAAAGTATTTGCAGTAGTTGTCGGCAATCGGCCTCAATCCCTGGGCGATATACCGCGGATCTCCGCTTGCCATGAATAAGTCATGATAGAATAGCCCCGTACCGGATTGAAATGAGCCTCTGGCATAGAAATCGTCCAGTGCATTATCCATGTAACAGGCATACATCGGCCAGCCTTCGCACATGCAGTATTTTAGATGGAACTCCGCAAACAATACCGCCCGTTTCAGGTAAGTCTCATTGCCGGTGAAATTATACAGCCAGACGAAGGCCCACGCCGCGCTGGTTGCGTCGCGGGGTGCGAATTCAATAGATTGCGGTGTGATTTCGCGGATTACGCCGTAGTACTTTTCCGACTGGTCCATCACCTGCAGGGACATCAGATAGTGCCCGGCAAAGTCGGCAGCCTCCAAATACCTTGCGTCCCCGGTCCGGCGATATACTGCCAGTAAGGCCATCAGCGCGGTACCGGTCTGCCAGTTGCCAGTCAGTGCGGTCTGACCGGTGGCCTGATCGTAACTGCGGATAAATCTTCCGCGGTTGGCGTCCTGCCTGTCTTTCACCTGATTCCTGACCTGCCATTCTGCGCAGAGGATCGCCCTGTCCAGAAGGAGCTTGCCTCGGTCGCTGTCCGCCTTTTTGTTTCCAGTGACATTTTTATCGGCACACCGAAATTTGCTTTCAGAATCCAATACTTTCTTCATGCTTCTCGCCTCCATTTGTTTGTTTAATGTTGATTCGCCATTGGCGGCGCTAAAGGATTTAGAGAACTGTTCCGCGCCACATGCGAATTTTTAGAGGTTC
The DNA here is from genome assembly GCA_945883805.1 of Victivallis vadensis. Lineage (GTDB taxonomy): Bacteria > Verrucomicrobiota > Lentisphaeria > Victivallales > GWF2-50-93 > GWF2-50-93. The sequence continues at coordinate 4,848 of CAMCYE010000024.1, forward strand.
CCTTTAGTGTTTACAAGTTGACTTCTTGAAATATTACCCGTTTTTTTCATCAACCGCCCTCTCCACAGCGGAATAACACGGCCACAGGTAACCTCTGCCCGAAGCATTCATAAGAGCATATGTTTTACTTTGATGTCGTTGAACCAGAACCAGCGTTTGAAAACCTTGAGCAAAGCGAGCCGGAATTCATGATCGGAACGGATCGCCAGTGCCTTGTTCAAGGGCTCGATCAATGTTTCCCAGTTCCTCTCCCCGACAAACTGATCCGGCCTGAAAATCAGATTGGTTTGCTCCGTGTGAACAGCGCGCAGATAACGCCAGTGAACCTCGAACAACAGGTCGGTCAGCGTCTTACGGTGCCGGAGTTGCCGCAACAAACCACGGCTTTTCCGGCGCAGACCGTCCGTCGGCGCATACGGCGCCCCTTCAAGCAGTTGACGCAACTCCCGGAGCAACTCCGTGTCCGGTCCGATCCGTACCATTATCTCGTCCAGTTGGGTGCGGTCATACAGTATTCGCCAGCGCAGACGGGAGGCTTTCCAGTCCGGCAACCTGGATTTCAGAGATACGGCCTGCCTCCGCAAGCGCGCGGTGACTTCCGGTGTTGTTTTGAGAAGATTTTCCAGACCCCAGGTGTTTTCCAGTCCCATGATGAGATCGGCGGCCGCTTTTTCGTTCCTATGACCAAAATAATAACGGCTGTATTCCTCAACCACTTCCCGTGCTTCCCGGCGCGGGTTCCAGAGAATAGAAGCCCATATGATTTTATTGATGTCCTCATAAAGGCCCTCGGAATACGGTGTGGCGCCGAATCCAGTTGCCGCAACCGCCCTGGCCTGCTCCGTAAAACGGCGTGGCGCCGGGTTGGCACCGTTGCAGCCATAAGAAGTGAAAAAACATCCAAACATACTGATTTCCGGAAATACCAACCTGATTTTATCTTCGGGCAATCGCACTTCAAGGAGATTCCAAACGGCAGTGATTATGCCGTCAATCCATCCGGTTCGCTTCCGGCACAATTTATAGACCAATTCGCGTTCGCCTTCATCCATGAACCAGGTAGAGATAATAAACTTGGCGCTGGGATTGACGGATTTGGCAATACCTTGGATCTTGCGGGCAATCTTGAGAGAGGTTTCTCCCCATCCATGTTTACTCTTGGTGCACTGCGCACAGCCGCATCCGCCCTGATCGTATGAGAAGAGGAAGTAAAAATCGACCGGGCCAAACAGCTCCATAATGCGGCGCCGATTTCCCAATATCATTTTCAACCCGCCGGGCTTGGACGGACAAATCTGGGTTTCCGGATAAAAGCCGCCCCGGCGACAGGACATGTCGGCCCGCAGCCGAACCGGGACTTGTCCGGCAAAGCCTTCGTTGGTAATGCCGGTTATCCCCACCCTCATCCCACATTGCCGACCTGTTTCCAAAATCCGACGCAGTCTCTGTATCATGAACATGCCATGGCTGTCCTTGTCATTCCAGAAACCCCAGGAAAACCAGTTCATGTCGAACCAAACTGTCAAAAGGTTAATACCCCACAACGCCATTTCCTCAACATAATAATCCAATTCCTCAAGCGGCGCGCGTTCATAATAATTGTTGAAATGGGTGGCAAAATAGATGCCGCGTTCCTTGATCGCCGGGGATTGCGTAATCCGGATGGACGGGATTTCCAGCCTGCCATTCGAAAAACGGAATTGGCGCAATAGATAACCCAACCCGTACAACAGGCCGTTTTGATCGTGCGCATATAAATAAATCGGGACGTTTTTTGAGTGCCCGGTATGTAGCGTAAAACTTTCCGCGCCAACTGGGGTGGGTAAACCATGCTGCCGACATAGAGTTTCAGCCCGGTCAGTACGCCCACATACACCTGCAATCAATAATACCCCGCGAGTTTTCGGCTCATGACGGTCGGGAAGGTGCTCCGGTTCGACAATACGGGATTCAATGCGCCCGAGCGCAAACAGCCGTTCGCGGAAAATGGCGAAAGCCTTTTGTTCCAAGGGAAGGCGACCGTCGGGTCCGAGGACGGATACTTGTGAAATTTGCCTATTCATAATAACATTTTTATCGGCACATCGAAATTTGTTTTCAGAATCCAATACTTTCTTCATACATCTTTCCTCATATCAGTTGGTCTTTCTTGATGCGCAGGACGAGTGGCTGCAGGGTGCGGACGCAAACCTCCAGCTGGGTCAAAGCCCCGTCACTCTGGAAGGGGACCGACGTCCACTGACCGTCATCGGTCAACCGCCGCACTTGCGACGGTTGACCGAAGTCGAACTGCATCAGCAGGGGTTCAATGTCGTCAGGATTCAGGTTGAACACGGCGGCCACGTGCTCCTGGGCGTTAGGGTCGTAGCCATAGAGGAGATAGGTGTTGACGCCGGTATGCGCCACCGCCGGCAAGGCCTGACGGCCCACCCAGCCCAGGAGGGCGATCAACTGTTCTTTGCGGATATCGCCGAGGAATCCAACCCACGCCACCATGCCCGCATCGAGTTCATGGGCGCAAACCACCACGCGGCCGCCGAGCTTGTTCTCGAAGGCCGTCACAGCGGGGGATACCTCTCGCTGATCCTTGCTGTCGGCCCAGGGCGCGGTCATCAGCGAGGAGGCGACCCGGACCTTGCTGCTGAGGGGGGCGAGACGGGTCATGCCCCTGATCTGGGAGCGCATCGCATAGAGATATTGCCCCGTCGCGCTGCCGTTGAGTTCCGTGTCAGCGCTGAGCTTCTCGAAGTAATAGCGCAGGTCGTTATCGCCGTCGGTCACTTCGACGCCCATCAGCTCCGCATAGCCCAGCTTGGAAAGCGCCAGCGCGGCGGCGCCATCGAGAAGCACGCCCTTGGCGAACACCGCTTGTAACTCCGCATCGCTCAGGTTGTACGCCGCTTGGGTACTATCGAGCATGTAAACGGGGGCCACGGGGTCGTTGACGGTAAAGGGCAGTCCCAGTCGTCCGCAGACGGTTCCCCCCCACCGTCCGGCGGTATCCCCTTCCGGGGCCGACTCCGCCCAAGGCTGCGAGATTCGCCAGTTGCCGTTTGTGACGATCGTGGGACCGAACCATTGGACGGCCTGGCTGACCTTCTTGCATTCTTCAAAGAACGCCAGGCTGGTCTTGAGCGCGCGCGAATAAGCGGCCACATCCGCGGCGATCCATTCCGCGGTGCCGGGAATCCAGGTGTAGGGCGTGTCGATGTCGGCGGCAAGAATGCTGCCGGCGATGAACCCGCGCAGGGTTCTCGTCGGCGTGTGATACCGGGTGTGCAGGAACGTGTCCGCTTCGCAGAGCAATTCGATATCCCCGGCGCTAAGCAGATTCTTCTGGGCGCTGAGATTCGCGATGGTCTTGGCAAACTGTTCGTAGCCGCTGCCACCGTAATAGGCGCCGGCCAGGCGCAGGAAGGGGACCGTCCGGCCGGCCAAGGCCCTGACCAGCGGTTCTGAGCGCAGCATATGCCTGCCGCCGGATACACATTTCCCGCAGCGGATGGTGGGATCCACACGATCGATCGCGGATCGGATCGTATGCATCAGCATCAGCAGGCTTTCGTCCTGGCAGTGCTGCCAGAGCCTGCGGGTGGCTTGCCCGGTTTCATCGTCCCGCTTCATCGCCGCGAAGATCTGTTCGCAGGTGTCGTGACGCTGAGCTTCTCGATTGAACAGTTCCACGTGCATCGGGCAGGCGCAGGCCCAGCGAGCGGGCGAGTGGTTGTCAACCCGCACGTCGTCGTCCACGAGCAAGAAGTCCGGCTCCGCCCGGCAGAAGAGCGTCACCATTTCGCGTGTGTATTCCAGAAATCCTGGATCCACCGGACAGAAACAGGCGTGACAGATGGTGCCGTCGAAGCCGGTGATCCGCTGGAACGGCGCGGGAGAAAGTGGCTGAAAGCGTTCGCCGTGATCCACCAGGGTCTGGAAGAGGACGCCCGCGCGTATGCCGGCGGGAGCCAGCACCGCCTTGATCCGCCGAAATTGCCCAGCCGCCTCCTCGCTCTTCTGGAGCAGAGGCAGTCCTTCCGGATGGCACAAATACATCACCGCCACATCCGTGGTCGCGCTGGCCTGGCACATGGCGACAAGATCGTTGAGGACCTCGGTCTCACGCCAAGGCCGCACACACACCGTCGTCATCATCTTCATTCGAGCACCTCCTTTGGTGGTTATTCCTTATCGACGACGATAATGCTATACCGCCCAAACTCCTTGGGATCGACATTAATCACGAATCCGTTGCATTTTTCGCTATAGGCGGCGATAAGTTCTTTTGCTTGCTCAAAGTCCGGGGAAATCATCTTCACCGAGTTAATGTTTTTTAAACCGCGTAGAATCACTTCGATATTCTTGCCGTCATTACGCTGGGCAAACTGCTTGAACTTGCATGGCGGATAGGGTTGACCTTTCCCCGGGAAAAGCTCCCCATTCTCCCAACCATCGAATGAATCCAGGATGTGGATGGTTCTTTTATACTTCCCATCAAAATCACCATCTGTATCATATGCATTCACCATGACTTTTGACGGGAGGCCGTTTATCTCCATATTTATCCCATTCCCGAGAATATTTTTTGTAAACCCAGCAAATCGCTTTCGCTGGGAGTTATCAAATTTTGCTTCGTACTTTTCTTTACCCGGATAAGGTGGGTTATACATTGAGCGCCCCCAGCGGCCAGTGAAGTAATAGACGATCCCCTTTCCACATTTATTCCTGACAATGGCTGGGCCAACCCCTTCTACGGCTGCCAATACTTCGGCTCCGTCCGCAGGCTTCACCTTTTGCATTCCATCAATGAATTCATAATTACCCGCCGGCAGAGGGGCAATATCATTTTTCAAGGTGAATGATGTCTTTGTGTCAATCCATTCATGCTGCGATGCAATCCCCAGCAGTTCCAACATTGGACTTCCATAATTCTTTATACCGAACGGATCTTGAACCATGCATTCTCCAACTGCGAACAGCGTGCCACCCTCAGATACAAACTGCTTAAGTGTTTCCGCCATTTTGTCGGAGATGAATGCATTTGACGGCATGATTATGAGTTTAAAGCGTTTAATGTTGCTGATATCTTCAAAATGTTTCCTTATCAGCTGGTCGGCGCAAACATTGTTCCAGGCAAGTGTTTCAGACAGTCCGGACCAGTTTTGATAGGCTTCTGAAGGATTCTCATGGAAATCACGGGTCCATTCCGGAAAGAAGATGCCGATATCGGCAATTAACTTAGGCTTGATTAAATCCTTCTCATGTTTCTCCTCCCATGCAAACCATTGAGGTTCAGCCTGATAATCGCGCATCCAAAGACGGAATCCCATCGTCAGGGTTTGAGCCCAAATATAAAACTGTTCGGAGTTTTCAATCTTCCAGTTACGCGGATAACCAAGGGCATAGCTGCATGGCCAGCCGTTCATTTCCCCGTTTGCGTTATACAGCGCCATTTCCCTATAGTATGTGGGCCAGTAGGTTGTAGTAGCTCCACCGTCCCTCTTGCCGTTCGGGCCGCCTCCGGCTTCCTGCATTTCAAAAAATCCCCAGTTCCAGCCCGACAGCCAGTTTTCACTGCCCATGGCCCATATCCGCCGGTGATACTTGGATATTCCGGCAAGACATCCGGAGAGCATGACATCCTTGTTTGCCGTTTGCAGTTCCTGCTTAAGCGCATTGTAAAAATCTCCGCCGGAATCAAAGCGGAATGCTAAATATTTCCTCCAGTTCGGGTTTGAGTAGTCGATAGGCTCCGCAGGATAGCCATGGCCATAAATCTGTTCGAACTTTTTCCACGATCCGTCTTTACTCCCGGATGCATATATGTCGCCAAGCCATTCCACTTCATCGGTCATCCAACCGTCGATATTGCAGCGTTCCGCATACTCTTTCATCCTGGAGAAAAGAAATTTGCGGAATTCAAGGTTGTTCATGTCCATGAAGCACGCATTCGAATATCCGGTGCTAGGTGCCCGCAGGGATGGCTCACCTGTACGTTTATCCAGGGAAACCCATTTCCGGTATTCGGGATTATCCAGAGCCTCAATCGGTACAAACGTGCTGGTTGTATGATGGAATAATCTCATTCCAGCTTTTTTTATCGCCGCAGAATATGGTACGGAAACATCCCAGTTAACCTGCTCCTGCCATTGTTGGGGACCAGTAGGCAGGTTGGGGAGAAACTGCAATGATCCGTGATCCATAATTGTATTCACCCCCTGGCTTTTCAGGGCCAATGCCTGTTGATACTTTGTTTCCGGATCCCCTTTCTGTCCCTTTTTAGCGCCTTGCCCCATGCTTACCATGCGAACCTTGTATACCCACTCAGGACAGTTCGCATCGGACTGCGCATTTGAGTCAACTGTGAAAATTGCCGCCATCATAATTAAAAACATTTTCCTCATTCTGCATACTCCTTTAAAACGGTTAAAAGTTTCTTATTGATAAAGCTGCGTTTATCGCAGTCAAATACCGAATAGCTTTTTCATGCTGTTTCATGTATGTCATTTAGTCCGAATCAAAACAGTTAATTAAGGCCGGGGTAGGACCGCCTCCCGTAAAAGGGTCGCTGTTATAAGGGTTGTTAACTGTGGAATACGCCGCACGGACGCCGGCAACTTTCACTTTTTCAGATTGCGCATGCCCATCCACCCATAAGACATTGACAGATCCGGAATGCCGCGCGTCAAGCAAACCATAACTCCCCGTCGTCCAATAGTATTGCATCAGGAGGTAATAGCCTCGGCTCATATAAGAGACGATATAATCGTCGGCCAGCAGAATAGTGGAAGCCGAATTCCTCACCCTTGAGAATTTCTTCGCTTGAAGGGCAGTTCCGTTCATTTCTGCGAGCCCGCGGTTAAAGCCATATTGCGTGTATTTAAAAGCTGCGTTGGTCGGGTCACTCTCCGCCGTTTTCTTCGCATCCTGTTGAAAGGTGCCATATACAGGCATTGCCGGACAAAGAAATAGATTGCCAATATCGGAAGAACTGTAACGGAGGAGAGTAGCCGGCCAATGCGTTCCAGTGTTGTTCGGAGTGTAAAATAAAGGCAGGTTTCCATTGTAATCGTCAGAATAACAATAAAAAACAAATCCTTGTTGTTTTAAATTATTGATGCAACTCAGGGATTTCGCCATTTCCTTCGACCGATTCAACGCTGGAAGCAAAAGGGCGGCCAAGATTGCGATGATCGCGATTACAACCATGAGTTCTATGAGCGTAAACATCTGCTGTGCAATGTGATGCAGCTTATTCCGCCCGCCTCGCCGAACCAGGCCGACTATATTCGTGTTTACATTGATTGTTTTCATTTTCCGGTTCCCCCTTTATTCTGTTTTTCCAGCCTGTATATATTTAATTTTTCCGTCCCGGAAAAATTCTCTTTTTAAATTGAGTTCTTCACGACAAGTGTATTTGGAATTTTCAAGACCGTTCCGCGCCATTCGCCGCCGTAAATGGCGTCAACGATTATCTTGCAGGCGGCTTTCCCCATTTCGAAATGGTTGAATTTGCTGAAAGTAAGTTCCGGAACCAAATTGTTGAACGTAATTCCGGAGGCATAGCCTAAAATGCCGAAGTCTTTCCCTATTTTAAGATTTTTCCGTGCGGCATACCGATAGACGGCTGGAACAGTATATGCATTAAGTGAAAAGAAGACTTCCCGCCTATTCTTTATACCTTGGATTAATTTTGCGAATGTCGCATTAACTGTGGCATCATCATTATCTTTCAATTCATGAATCATTGATGTATCGGCAATGATCCCTTTTGCATTCACCGCCCGGATAACACAATCTATCTTACGGCTGTTGTTTTCCTTGTTTGCCGGACTGACTGCCAGATTTAAAATCCGGAGCCTCTTATAACCGCGTTCCGCCAGAAGTGACGCAATACTGCTAAAGGCTTCATCCGGATCGCCGCATATACTGGCAACATTTGGAGGGAAATCCCAGATTCCGGGGGAAAGCAATGCGCAGGGTTTGTTTTTGGCAATGAAAGCGTTACGTAAATCAGGCAGCTGATTGCCGACAAATATTCCGCCGTCAAAATCGTTCATCCGCCGCAACTGTCTGGATAATTGAATCTCGCTTTTCGCCTCTTCAAAATGATGAAACAGGATTTCCGTATTCAACTTGGCGGCTTCCGTAAGCATGCCGCGATAAAATTCCGAAACAATTCCCCAATTCTCCAGACCGCCCGCCTCCGGACTGATGGATGATTCCGGAAAAGGGAAAACTAGGCGGCTCAAACTCAATTCATGTCTTACATCATCCGCAACAAACGTGCCTCTCGCAGGAATGCGCTCAATATAGTTCTGCTTTTCCATAAGGTTGAGCGCCTCAATGACAGTACTATTGCTGGTGCCGAATCTTTTGGCAAGCACACGAATCCCGGGCATTCGCCTGCTCGGTTTCATAGCACCGCTCCGGATGCCTTCAATAAGCTTTTCGCTTACCTGCACAGAAAGGGCAGTTTTGCTGTCTTTGTCTATGATATCCAGCATATTCAACTCTCCATATTTAATCGTAACGAGCTGTACCGGTACAGTTTGTCTTCATGCATTATATCAGAAAGCAAAGGCCTTGTCAAGATGTAAATCATAATAATGATAATTTTATTTCGTCAAATTGACCGATTTTTCTTACTATATTTCCGAATCTCATCCTTGATTGACGGCCATCAAAGCCGATATTATCCTTGCTTTTGAACCATCGCGTTAACTATTAACCTTGTTTTGCAGCCATCCAGATATTTTCAAGAGATCTTGATACGGAAAGGATTTTGGGGGAACTTTCAGTCCTTTCCGGGCAGAAAATAATTCCCGGAGAAACCCTTCTTTTTCTTGACGAGATACAGGAATGTCCGGATGCAGTGAAGTCCCTCCGCTATTTTTTTGAGGACAAACCCGAACTGCATCTGATTTCCGCAGGATCCCTTATTGAATTCTCGATTGAGAAAATCGGGCTTCCTGTCGGCAGGATTTTGAACGCTACGGACGTAACCATCAGATAAAATATCTTGAGAAAATCTTCAACAAGATTCCTTCCGTTGTCGGTGAAAAATTCAAATTCACCAAAATTTCTGACGAATACCGTAAACGTGAACTTGAACCTGCCATGGAACTGCTGGAGAAGGCCGGACTTGTTCACAGGATTTACCACACGCATGCAAATGGGATTCCTCTTGGCGCCGAAGCTGATTTCGAAAAATATAAAGTCATATTTATAGATGTCGGACTGTCTCACTCAGTTTTTGGAACAAGCCCCAAAGGATGGATACTGAATCCGCTTGAGGAGTTTGTCAACAGAGGAAGTATTGCCGAGGCATTTGTAGGACAGGAATTCCTTGCGTACTCTGATCCGAATGTAAAGGCCCAGCTATTTTACTGGCATCGCGAGGCACGTGCTTCAAACGCTGAAGTGGACTATGTCATTGCCGCAAACAACAAAATATTCCCCGTTGAAGTCAAAAGCGGTGCGGCTGGAAGGCTCAGGAGCATGGCATATTTTCAGGAAGAACATTCAAAATCATGTCACGGAATAAGATTCTATTCGGGAATGGCGGCAAAAGATGAAAAATTCGTGTCATTCCCGTTGTATGCAATAAAAATGGCGCTAGAATCGATATCTTGAAGTCATTTCTGATGCTGAAGAATTAGGCGGCCAGAGCGCCGCAACTTTTGAACAATCCTTCGACAAGATCTGGACAGGTCGAACAGACGAAGGTAGAATTTAGAAAGGAGAATTTGGAAAACGTACGGAATCGTCCATTCCACCACGAAGGACTCGAAGTGCACGAAGATGGAATGATGAAGTAGTTGAATGCGAATGAGTCTTACGCATTTCCGGTCTTCGTGACCTTCATACTCTTCGTGGTGGAAATAATATCAGTTAGGTAGAGCCCGTCCACAAAAACAGCTTTTTGTGGACGGGCTATATGATAAAAACGTGCAAGTTCAAACAAAATGGCGGACATGCTCGCAGTTGAGGATTTTCTCCTTCAGGTCGTTGACTGTGTAATAATAGTGGTTGCTGGCCTCGAAACCTATCCTTGAATCACGGAGAACGACCGCATGAAGCCGTCTTGCAAGCTCGATTTCCTCGTCAAGGACAGCATTTATCTCACTCAGGTTTCCATCCTTCAGCGCACCCAACGACTGACGACTGACGACCAGCGACTGACGACCAGCAACCAGCGACTTGCTACTGGCGACCAACGGCTGACTACTGACGACTTCGATATCCCTCAACCGGACAAAGCGGATTTGCAGATATGTGTTTCGGAAATGGCAGTAGGTGGCTTCTGCGACATTCGCAAGATCTTCAAAAGCCGCTTTTTTGTCCGCGGGAATTATTTTTCCAGCCTGTTCAAGTTGCTTTAATCCGTCGGCCCAGCCTGTGCTTAATTTCCGGAACTGCTCTTCGAATATGTCCTCCGGATAATGATTTCCACGCCAAGAATCAAGGGCGTCGTAGGGAAATCCGATCATCGTGGCCTTGTATCCGGTCGGTTTATCGGAGAGCAAGCTCATCGGACCGAAATTCTGTGGTGCGGTATAAAGCTGAGATGTTGAATGTAACGGGAATTCTTCAAACGCCTTCCCGAAGCAGTCCCAGGCTTTCAGGATGAACGGTGCCGCCGTCCCGCCGTATTTCTCCGCAGCCAGTTTTTCTTTCGGCATTTTTAAAATTTCCATATTGCCGCCGGGATAGCCGCCAAGAGTCCAATTCAGCATAAAGTCATTTATTCCTGCGGCTTCAAGATTACGCAGATGCCTTTCCACAAGTCCGGGAACTGGAATGTAGGGCACGGCAGAACATTCCCATGTGTTGTTTACTTGTATTTTTGCAATAACACCCAGTCCGCAATCCTTTGCTTTTTTCCAGAGACGTGTTGAAATCGGACCGGGTCCGGGCTTGGAAATGGAATAATCCAGCACACGGCCTTTGACGCCCATGGCATCGGTGGCCACATCGGTTTCACTGACGCACATGAGTTTGACGTCTTTCGGCAGAAGTTCCACGGCGGTTTCGTCCCATTCCGGTGACCAGGCCCAGGTCCAGGCAATTACGTCAGCTTCCGGTTTTATCCGATGCGCCCCTTCGGCAATAGCCTGATTTATCTCGGCAACTATTTTTGCCGCACCGCGTGCAGAACATGCCGGACATGGAGCCGTAATATCTTGGAGGCGCGAGCAGCAGTTTGTAAGATTTTCGGATATTGTGATAGTTAAAATTCCGCCGAGTTCCGGCACGCTCCGGAATAATTCCGATATTCCATCACTCAAAGCTTCCAATACCGGCCTGTGGCTGGTGCAGACGGTGAAGGAGAGTCCGTCGCGGGAGGGCATACCTTTCCAATCCGGGTGTGAGTCGAAGAAATCAGCAGGCATTGCCCGCGGCTCATTGATGTAGAGATATACTTTAATACCATGTTTTTTCGCGCGTACGCAGAGTTTTCCGAGGTTTGCGAGCCTTGTCTGCCAGCCAGTCGAATATTTCGATTCTCCGAACCACGGCACCATGGTGTAAAGCGTGCCTTGCAGCCAGACCGCATTGATTCCGGTTGCGGCATAATCCGACAGCAGTCCGTCCGGATAGGGATCTAGATTCTCATTGAGCAAAGGGTCTCCGTAAACCGCCGAGTAGGAATAGGTCAGTCGCAGACCGGAGCGGTTACCTTCAGATATTGAGGTTCTTGCGGCTTTATTTCCGTATCGCTCTAAAAATCCGAACGGTTTGTCTTGTATGGTTTGCTTATCTGAAAGAATGTGGTACAGGCGTCTCGCCTGTGTTTTAAGAGAGAATAAGAACAGGCGAGACGCCTGTATCACATTAAAATGGATGCCACCAAGTTGGTGGCGTTCCGAAAAGTCCCGACGAAACTGGGTAAGTCCAAAATATCCAGAGATTATTTTTTCCAATGCAGCAGTCTGCTTTTCCTCCTTCTCCGTAAGTGGTGCATAATAAACCTCAGAAGTTTCCGGCTTCAAACCGCCCAGCTTATGCCAGAGAAAATCGTCTTCCTTCAGCACGTATGCCATTTCATCAGGGGTCCAGTCAAGCAGTGCGAGGATTTGTTCATAAGGCAGAAGATGCCAGTTGCGCCGGATTATTGTGAGGTAACCGCGTTTGTGCCACAGCGGACACAGGCTGTCGTCTTTGTGCAGGCCCATGGCTGAAGCGAGTTTTTCGATTTGACCTGGGCTCGCCTTAAGCACCTCTGCCAGTTTTTCAACCGGGACAAGTCCCCAGTTCCGCCAGACAACCGCCTGTAGCCGTGTCGGGAAATGAGAAAATTCCAAAGCTTTTTTCGATTCGCCTCGGGGAAGATCATTAATGTTCATAATTATATTTCCTTGAGTAAGACTGGCTTCATGTCACGTCGTATGACTGTGATCCCGCCGGTTATTCCAGTTCATGAAAACGGGCTGGAAAGCCCGCCTTACTTTAACGTTAAGGAATTTCAAAGTTTGTTCCTTATTTATGGTCTTATAACGAATGCGGAAGCATTCCCCGGAGTGCGGTGACAGAGTCACCGCTCGAGCGCAGACTTTGTCTGCGCACTCCCGGGACGGCATTCGCCGTCGTAAATAAATTCCGAAAAATGTATTTTAACACGTTGCTTATTTCCGTTCTATAGTGGCCAACCGACCAATTATGGTCACGCTTCTATTCTTCGTTGGTAGTAGCGCAATTTATTGCGCGTTCCCCGATTTTTCTGAAACCATCTCGGACAGGTTGCCCGAGATACTTCAAACAAGATGCAAGCTAAAGTTTACCTGCCTCTGGCAGCGCCTTCGGCGACCAGGGCTTGTACTCTAACTAAAAACACCAAGACACAACTGAAGTTGTGAACTCCAACATTATTGGATATTCAGTTTTCTTTATACTCCGTAGTGACTTCCACAGACATAACCATGCCTGCTTCCAGATTCTTCGGGCAGCCACCGACAGCTTCGATCTCCATGAAGAAAGACGGATCGCTGTAAACGCTGAATCTCGTGTCTTTGTCTGACGGCATTTTATCCGAAGGTGCGTCAATTATGTCTATGTATTCCTGTCCTGACGGTAATTTTCCCGCCGATCTTTTTACAGTCAAGTTTTTAGAGGGATTCCTGAATTCAATCCAGTCCACGGTCTTGCCAATACCTATCTGATATTTGATGCCGCCATCGGTTTTGGTGTGGCTAAGCCCGTCTTTTGAGTAACGCTTTTCCGAGCTTGAATCATACAGGTCCCAAACTGCCGAACCATGTGTCTCAGGAAAGACAACTTCGCATCCTGCTTCTGAATCGAACTGGCAGAGCGTCCATGGCGCCAGCATGCATTCCTTCCGGGAGAGCGTTCTGGATCCGATGTACTCGATGGACTCAATCACTTTTACGACAAGTGCGGATTTCGCAATTTCCACTTTGATGTTCCGGCGGAAAATCGTCGGGATCCCCAATCCTGAAGCGTTGACCAAGTCAACTTCCGCTTCTATTACGCCATGGTTCATGGATTCTTCAATCACTTTGAATTTTGCACCGGTAAGGCCCGGAGGCACACGCCATTTCCCGGTAGAGTATTCGTACCCGAAACAGGTTCCTTCCGGAGCGGGCCACAAGCCGTCCCCGCCGGGGTTCAAATAGCCGGATCTGTCGGTTATCCCGAGAATGGCGGCGGGATTCACTTTGTTCATCACCTGGCCGTTCATGACGGCAAAAAGCCTGCCTTCAAGATCGAGCCCGGCGACAACACCGTTTTCGGCGGAACCTACCACATGGCATCGCTTGCCGCCTTTTTTTAACAATTCAATCAGTTCATTTCCAGTCATCTGCAATCTCCTCGGCTGTTTTAAATGAAGCCTTGCGCTTCTTCAGTTCCTCAAGCATGGTTTCAAATTCACGGCATGCGACATCGCCGCAATTTTTCGTGATGAACGGCAATGGTGTGACGCTCGCCTCCCCGTAATCAATCGCGCCCTGCGGCATCTGGTGGAATTCCCAGGGATGGAAATAAAAAGCCAGCACAGGGCGCACCCCGCGCTCCGAAACATACGATATGAACGAGTCTATCTTTTTCATGAGCGCGGCAGTCCCCTCGGTCCGGAACAGCGGCCATTGATCACGGTCGCGGTTATACGGGTCATTGCTTGTCATGCTCAGATCACAGAAATTCGGAATTTCAATCAATTCCAGGTCGCCTTTCTCCGTCCATGATTTTGACGAAGGATGATAAGGGGAATACAGGTTGCGGTAAAAATAAAGCGGCAACGTGGCATCGGACTTGTAGCCTAATTTTTCCAGCACATTTACCACTTTAGTGCTGCCCCATAGGCGCGGACAGCGGAAACTCACCGGCTTGACGCCGGATATTTTCTCAACTATGCGGGTCGCCTCTTTGATCCGCCCCTCCACTTCAAACGGGAATATCGGCCAGTTGTTGGGCAACGGAAATATGGGGTCTCCCAAGGTTTCATGCACCAGGCCGTGACAGCCGGTCTCATGTCCGGCATCCCTGACGGCAAGCACCGACTGCGGATTGTTTTCCGCCGCATGGCCCGTCCAGAAATAAGTTGCGCTGACATTCTGCCGCCGCATAATTTCAAGCAGGCGCGGAGTGCCGTGGACAACACCTTCGTAATTGCTCGTAAATGAGCCGATATCGGTCTCCATGTCAATTCCAAGAACTACATCAAATTCAGTTTTCATGACTTATTTCACCTGTTAAATGAATCGCACATAATTTTCAAACACGAAACACACCCTTCGACAAGCTCAGGACAGGCGAAAGATAAGATTTTTTCACCACTAACTCACACTGACAGGACACTAATAATATATGAATTGAATGTCATTTTTATTCCAAAAATAACATTCAATTCATGGTCTTGTTATAATTAGGATTTATTATCTGTTAGTGTGCCATTAGTGTTTGTTAGTGGTGAAATTCTTCGTCTTTTCCCCTACTTTACTGTGTGAATTTTATCCATTTTGGGACTGAAAGGGACAGCTCCTTTTTCAGTGATTTCATAACCGGTTTCTATTCTGACACCGTGGAATTCCGGATGGCCGAAGAAACTGATGTCGACACAGACGGTCATGCCGGGAACCAGCACATCTCCGCTTCCGGGGCCGAAGAACGGGGATTCGGCTTCATGCAGTCCGATTGTATGGACGAACGGGCAGACGAGATATTTTGTAAATCCGTGTTTCTCGAAATATGCACGTGCCGGGGCATCAATCTCTTTCCCTATTTTTCCGACTATCAACTGCTCTTTTGTCAGGCAGTATGCCTCACGCAGATGTTTCATGCATTCCTTCTGACGGGCTGTGCATTCCCCGCTGACCGGCAACGCATCGCCCATGACTCCGGCGTATCCGTTGACTTTCGGAGCAAGGCCGAACATGACCATTTCGCCTGACTGCACTTTTTTAGAACTTGCAGTCGGAACTACGGCGTTGGAACGGGCTCCGCTGCCGACGATCGCACTGAAACCGAAACCGCTGGCACCGCGGCTTCTCGCGGCAAATTCACCCGCTGCTGCGATCTCTATTTCCGATACGCCGGCCACAATCTTCGCTTTCATGGCGTCATAGCAGTGATCCGCCAGTTTGAAAGCTGCGCGGATCTGCTCGATCTCCCAGCTGGACTTGTTGTATCTGAGCTTGACATAATCGTCGGTCATGTCAACGAGTTCCACGCCGGCAAAACCGTCAACTATGCCTTTATAACATGCCGCTGGCATCCTGCCTGCACCGACCAGTCCGACGCGTTTGACTGCTCCGAGTGTTTTGTTAAGTTCAGCGAACAGTGCTGGAAAATTAATGATTGTGGCGTTCGGATATTCCTCGTCCGGCACCATGAATACCGGAAAGTTGCGGGTCTCCGTAATCGCACTGTCCATCTTGGCAAATGGTTCGCTTTCCGGGCCTCCGAGCAGCATCGGCTCGCCTTTCCGGGGAATCAGCACCGCACCGCTTTCAAACTGCGGACACCAGCCGGTCATGTACCAGCCGTTGCCGATGTTGAACTCGTCGTAGTACACCAGCGCCAGATCAAGTTTTTTCGCTTCGAGCAGTTTTCGGACATTCTCCAGACGTTTTTCCGCTTCCTTCTGAATCAAGTAACCCATGATACGATCTCCTTCGTTAAAGAGTTTCAAGTTTTAAGTTTTAAATTTTAAGTTTTAAATTAGGCGGCTGGAAGCCGCAACTTTTAAAAGTAACACAGGCTTCAGCCTGTTTTTAAATAAAGCGAGAAAAAAAGGAATTGCAGGCTAAAGCCTGCATTACCATTTTCATAAACTTTGAAATTCCTATACCTTTAAATAGCACAAGTCTCCGATCTAGCGACTTTATGATATGTAATTTTCCATACGATCAAGTTTTATGTCCAAAGTTTCAGTGTTAAGGGAGGTGTTTGCCATTCCAGAAAATATCTCTTACTTAAAACTTAACACCTAAAACTTAAAACTCCTTGCTGCTTTCCCTGACTTCCAGTACCGGCAGGATCTTTACGCGATATTGCGTTCGGGAACCCCCGTGTTCTTCCAGTATGTGCCTGATCGCCATATTCGCGAGTTCCCCGTAATCCAGGATAACAGTTGTCAGCTTGGGGAAAAGATGTGTTCCGACTGGCAGGCCGTCACAGCCGCAGACGGAGACATCCTGTGGAATTTTCAAGCCGCGTTCCAGCAGGGCCCGGTAAACTCCGGACGCCATTTCATCATTGGTGAATACCGCGTCGAAGCGCAGTCCGCCCTTCAGTGCTGCGGACACCTCGTTGTATGCGCAGTCCGATGTGAAATCCGTATGGAGGATAAGTTTCTTGTCGAATTTTATTTTGCGGTGCTCCAACGCCTCACGGTACCCCTGCGTGATTTCATTTGTGAAGAAGTGTCCCTGATTTCCTCCGACCAGCAAAATTTTGCGACGGTCGCAGTCGATCAGGTGGCGTACGCCGATTCTGGCGGCCTCAATATTGTCAAAGGCGAAAGCCGCGTATGTTTTTTCAATGGAAGGATCCCCTGGGTTGTCCAGCAGTGCGGCATCAGGCACCGCCTCCAGCAACGAATTGAGCTGTCCGGGGACGAAACTGCCGACAACCATGGTTGCGTCAACG
The DNA here is from genome assembly GCA_945883805.1 of Victivallis vadensis. Classification (GTDB taxonomy): domain Bacteria; phylum Verrucomicrobiota; class Lentisphaeria; order Victivallales; family GWF2-50-93; genus GWF2-50-93. The sequence continues at coordinate 21,954 of CAMCYE010000024.1, forward strand.
TCTGAATTGCGGACATTCTCCAGCAGTTGGATGAACTGCGGATATTCCCCGTTGCAGGTCCGGATCATGCATTCGCAACCGCGCTCCGCCAAATGCTGTTCAACCGATATCAGCAGCCTTGAATGGAATACCGTCATGCTTCGTCCCATGGTTCCGGCCACCAGCTGGATTTTCAGAGTGTTTCCATTTCCGGAGAGGGCGGGTCGCCCCATGCGCGGCGAACGGATATAGCTCAAACGTTCAGCGGTTGCGACAATGCGCTTGCGAGTATCCTCCCTCACAAGGGAATTATTGCGGAGCGCACGGCTTACGGTCATGGCGCTGACACCGCATGCCCGCGCTATGGCTGCAATGGTTTTTCCGTCGTTGTTGCCGTTTTTCATATTGTCTATTATAACAAAAATAATGTTAATGTCAACATCAGGATTGCACATTTATAGGGATTTTTTTTCGCTTCCGCCTCTTGTAAACAAATGACCCTTGGTTATACTCTACACGGTTCGGATTTGCCTGGTGGAAGTTTTTTCGCATATTTTTTTAAGCCAAGCAGACGCTTGGCGTTCCCGGGAACGCTGACCGTCCGGTCGGCTCTACGTATTTCCTGTGCGGAAGGACTTTCGCCGAGAGTATCTCAGCCGTGCAGGGTATAATGTCTTCATAATATTTTTCCTGTTGAATCTCTACCACAAAGGTTTTCATGAAATCACGTACAGTCATAGTCAATGCCTCGGAACTGGAAGTCCATATCGGGCTTCAGGTCATTCTCGATAAGACGGGTCTGACAGTTCACGAGGGTGAGTGCGTCGGGCTTGTCGGGCGGAACGGTGCAGGTAAATCAACACTTCTGCGCATACTTGCGGGCGTGCTGAAACCGGATGCCGGAACGCTTGCGTTCAAGCGCGACACAATTGTCTCATTCCTTCCGCAGGATCAGATGCTTGACCAGGAGAAGACTGTCCGGGAGAATGTCCTGGAAGGCGCAAGATACGTATTGGACATGATCAAACGCTATGAGGCGATGCCGCACGACCATTTTGAAGCCACGAAGCTGGAACATTCCATAGCGCGCCACGGCGGCTGGACGCTTGACCGGCGCGTTGACGAGGCGATGACTCGCCTTCATCTGCCGCCTCCGGACTGTTCCGCGGCAAACCTCTCGGGAGGGGAAAGACGCCGTGTCGCGCTTTGCCGCACACTTGTATCCCAGCCAGACCTGCTTATCCTCGACGAACCGACCAACCATCTCGACACCGACGCCATCGAATGGCTTGAAAAATTCCTCGGACGCTATCCGGGAGCATGCATAATGGTCACGCATGACCGCTATTTCCTCGACCGTGTCGCCGAATGCATACTGGAATTGTCGGACGGGACCATATATTCCCATCCCGGCAACTATACGGCGTATCTTTCCTCGAAAGCGGACCGGGAGGCGCAATCGGAAGCGCTCGAGAATAAACGGCAGTCATTCCTGCGCCGCGAACTCGACTGGGTCCGCCGCGGACCGAAAGCGCGCACGACAAAGTCGAAGTCGCGACTCGACCGCTATTCCGCCATCGAATCGCAGTCGGGTCCGAACCGCGAACTCGATGTGGAGATGATTCTGCCGCCGCCGTCAAAGCTCGGCAACCGCGTAGTTGACCTGAAAGATATCAGCCTGTCGCTTGGCGGCAAGACGCTTTTCAAAGACTTTTCCTTCAACTTCACCAACGGCAGCTGTATTGGAGTGGTCGGCCCGAACGGCGTTGGTAAGACATCGCTTGTACGGGTGATGATCGGTCAGCTTAAACCGGATTCGGGCAGTGTCCGCGTCGGCAATCTGACCGTGTTCAACTACGTGGATCAGCACCGTGTCCGCCTCAACGACGACAACAACGTCTTCAATGAAATCAACGACGGCAAGGATTTCGTCCAGCTTGGCGGGGAGAGTGGCTACCGGATTTCAACCTGGACATATCTCCGACGTTATTTGTTTGCGGATGACCGGATACTTACGCCGGTGCGCTGTCTTTCCGGCGGCGAACGCAGTCGGCTGATGCTGGCGAAGATACTCAAGGACGGCGGCAACTTTCTAATTCTCGACGAGCCGACAAATGATCTCGACCTTCCGACGCTCCGTGTGCTCGAGGAGGGGCTTGTCAACTTCGGCGGATCTTCCCTGGTTGTGAGCCATGACCGCTATTTCCTGAACCGTGTCTGCACAGGCATCCTCGCGTTTGAAGGGGACGGGCGCGTTTACTATCAGGAGGGCGATTACGATTATTATCTTGAAAGGCGCGAAATCCGCGAGGCCGCCGTAGCCAAACCTGAAGATCTCGCGTCACGCCCGGCTGCGAATTTCGCAGGCACGGGTTCATCCACATCCAAGACCAAGCTCACTTGGAAGGAGCAGAAGGAACTTGATGGCATTGAAGACAGGATTGCCGAAGCGGAAGAGGCGGCGGGCAATCTTGAGACTCTTTTCGCCGAGCCGGATTTTTATGTGGAAAATGCGGAGAATGTGAAGGAGTTTGTTGCCGACTTGGACAAGCGCCGTTCCGAAGTTGATGATCTCTACTCCCGCTGGCATGAATTGACCAAGAAGCAAAACGGCTCTTAGTTGCCGGTAATTTCGCGGTTGGAGCTTTTATTTTTCGATTATTCCGGCGGTGATGGCGTAGCGGATGAGGCTGGCGGTGTCATTTAAGCCCAGTTTTTTTCTGAGATTATGCCTGTGTTTTTCAACCGTCTTGATGCTGATGCCCAGTTCATCGGCTATATTTTTATTTGCCATTCCCTCGGCAACCAGCTGCAGTACCTCTATTTCACGTGAAGTCAGGTCGACACCTTGAATTTTTGCAGGTTTCCCGCTAGCGCTTTTCATGTTGTATTTTTCACGGATATGGGCGGATATTGACGGACTGTAAATTTTCTTCCCCTTCCGTATTTCGCGTATCGCACGGAGCATGGTGTCCGGTAAACTTTGCTTGACAAGGTATCCGCACGCCCCCGCATCAATCACCTTGTCGATGTAATCGCAGTTGCTGTATCCGGAAAGAATAAGTATTTTTGTGTCGGGCATATCATGGAGGATCTGGCGGGTGGCTTCCAGCCCGTTTAGCATTGGCATCGCAATATCCATGACGACAATTTCCGGGCGGAGGATTTTTGTAAGCTCCACTGCGAGACGGCCGTTTTCCGCCTCGCCGACAATCTCTATGTCACTTTCCAGCTCCATCAGAGAGCGGAGGCCGGCCCTGAACAAGGCGTGGTCGTCGGCCAGCAATACTTTAATTTTATTCATGTTTTCTCCTTTGGTAGAGTTATGGTAACCGTTGTCCCTTCCCCATTCCGGCTTTTGATGCTTATCGATCCGCCGTGCATTTTTACAATCTGGCTGCAGACTGTAAGACCGAGACCCGTGCCTTTGGCATTCGTGGTGAAGAACGGGTTAAACGCCTTTTTCAGAACCTCCCCTGTCATGCCGTGTCCATTGTCGGTTATGCGGATCCTGACCGATTTCTGGTAAATACCCGCCTCGACATTTATTTCTCCGTCATGATCAGAAACAGCCTCTGCCGCATTGTTCAATATGTTGGTGAAGACTTCCCTGATTTGAATGGGGTCGGCGCTTATGGGGACATCTTCAAGGGAATTAGTGCGACTTGAAATCACCATGTTCTTTTCGATTCGCAGATGTTGAAGGGTGTCGGTGCATTCCTTAAGGAGGGAATGCACGTTCAGTATTTTCCTCTGTGGCGGTCCCAGACGTGAATAGAAGAGCAGATTGTCTATGATCTGGCCGCTCTCCGCGATCATGTTGTCTATCCCCTGCAATTGCTCGGCGATTACGCTGTCCGAGTTTTTGCTTTTGACGACGGCAGTCGCCAGTCTTATTCCGGCGAGCGGGTTACGCAGTTCATGGGCGACAGTGGCGGCCAGGGATCCAATATCGGAGAGGCGCTTCGACCTTTCCATTTCCGTCTGTATTTCCATTAATCTGCCGGATCTTTCCCTCACCAGTTTTCGCAGGGTTTTTTTATCCCGCCTTAAAATCTCCTCCGCTTTTTTGAGGCCGGTGATGTCTTTTGCGAATATCGCAACTCCTTCTATATTTCCCTTTTCGTTACGGACGGGATAAAAACTGTAATCGAAAGTCATGTCGGATTTCTTCTCCTCGAAACGGACTGATATTCCGGAACGGAAAACCTTTTCCGTCTGAGCCCTCTGCGGTTCAGCCAGACACAGGGGCATAAGATCGAAATAATTCCTGCCCCTGATCTCGGAAACCTGAATGCCCATGCGCTCTGAGGCTATGCTGTTGGCCGCAAGTATGCGGCCTTCTGAATCCACAAGCCAGATTGATTCGGTGATGGCGTTTAGTATTGCGTTTGCGTTCTGTTCACTTTTGTACAGGTCGGCGCGCAACCTGATTGCCGTTATTCCGTATGCCAGGTCGTCGGCCAGTTCGGAAAGCAGGCTCATCTCGTCCTTTGTAAAGGGATCAGGTTCCCTGGAATAGATTGATATTGCGCCGAAGACGCGATTCGCCGTTTTTAGCGGAAACCCTATTGAGGAGGAATAGCCGTGCCTGATTGCCTGTTCCCTCCACGGCTTGGAAGCCGGATCAGTCAGAATATTCCTGCACATGCCCGGTTTTCCGGTGCGTATTGCGATGCCTGCGGGACTGTAGCCGAGTTCGGTGTCCGCCCAGGTGCCTTTCAATGTTTCAAGATGGTCTTTTTCAAAACCCGACGAGGCTGCCGGACGGATGGACTTGCCTTCATCGTTTTCGGCAAATCCGATCCAGACCATGGAGTATCCGCATGTCCTGATGATGATTCCGCAGACCTTGTTCATGTAATCCGACTCGTTTTTTGCGCGTATCATGACCTGATTGCTTTGACTCTGCGTCTTCAGTATCCGGTTGAGTCTGCAAAGTTCCATATCCCTTTTCTTCCGTTCGGTGATGTCGCGGACGAGAACCTGTATGGAGAGTACGCCCTTTTCAAAGAATGGCGACGCCGCCACTTCCACATCTATAATAGTTCCGTCCGGGCGCAGGGCCCTTGTTTCTATAAGCGGTACTGGCTTTCCATCAATCAGGAGCTTCAGGCGTTTGCGCAGGAGGGGATGATAATCAGGATGGTACAGGTCGAAGATGGATCTCCCCAGGAAATCTTCCGGAGAAGATGCGCCGAACAGGCGCAGTGCGGCCTTGTTTGCGTATGTGACCGCGTTGTTCCTGTTGACGAAAATAGCCTCCGGCGACATTTCCACCAGACCGCGATAACGTTCCTCTTTTTCGTGCAATGCCTGTTCGGTGCGGAATTTCGCGACGGCTGAGGCAAGTTGATTGGCGAGCCTTTCCCATAAGGAGATAAGGGACGGAGAGAAAACACCTTTTTTTCGGTCGTTCATCTGCAGGAGTCCCAACCGATCTTTTCCGGTTCCGAGTGGGATCAGGGCGATGGATTCATATCCTTCGGAGCTGCAATGGTTGCGGGTGCACCCCGGTAAATCCGGAAGGCCGGGTTCGGAAGGCGGAGGGGTAGTTGCAATTTTCATTTCCACGGTCTCTTCAACTTCTCCGCATTCCGCACTTCGCATTTGCGTGGTGCTGTTTGTCCAGAAACTGCCATTGGTGCTGAAAGACTGTTTTTGAGAATTGAAGTTTCCGCATATCACGTTTCCGCACATGCATTCGATTATCGGATTGCCTTTTTTGTCTTTTATAAGTTCACCGGAAAAGTCGCGGCTGTAAAGGCTGTTTTCCTTTTTGACAAAGTGTTCAGGGAATCCGCAGGTTTCAAAATATGGATAGTCGTCGCCGTCGCGCAGTCTGATGCCGATCGCCTGGCAACCGGACTGCCTCTGGAAGAAGATGACGGCGGCCCTTACCAGCTCCCGCGCAGTGGTGCATTCATTCACCAGGCGCAGGAATTCAACGGTGATTTCGCGTTCACGCTGTCCGCGCCTGCGTTCGATGGCATACCGTATGGAGCGAATCAGGCTGTTCGGATTTACCCGATCCTTGACTAGGTAGTCTTCAGCGTTTTTCTGCACGGCCCTGATGCCTAAATTTTCATCATATAGGTCGGTCAGGATTAAAACCGGAATTCCCGGTCCGTGGGCGAGGATTTTCTCCAGACCTGAAAGACCGATGCTGTCCGGAAGCTCAATATCCAGAAGGACGATGTCGAATCTCTCGTTGTCCAGGAATTCCAGTGCACTTTTGATCCGGTCGGCGTGTGTCAGCTTGAGGGGGAAATCGGAATCCTTCAACATTCTCGACATAAGGCTGGTGTTTTCAGGATTGTTTTCAACCAGAAGAATATTTATTTCGCTTTTTTCCATAAGGATTATGCGCAATCTTTTTTATTTTCCGGAAACGGATCCTAATATATGCCCCGGATCGGGAAACTGCAATATTGAGGACTGAATGACTGGAGGAATACACAGAATCATCAGCGCCATGGCAAGTTGTTTTTGCGCGGAGGCGTTGTTCCTGCGGATTCTTTCAGGTAGGGTTTTTCCCCATGCTGCGGTAGGGTTTTTCCCCATGGCGATTGTTCTCCATCATGCTACGTTTGCCTAATAAAGGCGGTGTGACGCGGGATGAAAACAATATAGGGTCATATCGTTTTTCTTTTATGGGAAGGGGGTGTTCCATGGATGCGCCGCATGAGGGAGATTCGATTTACCGGATGCTCTTTAAAAGCGCCGGAGACGCGATATTTGTACAGAATGGAGATAAGATTCTGGCTGTAAACAGGAAAGCGTGTGAAATGCTTGGTTATGCGGAGGATGAACTGCTCTCGATGAGACCCGGTGAAATAAATGTCGCAGAACAGCGCATGTATATGCCGGAACATATGGCGAAACTGAAAAAACACGAGATTGTTTCCTTTGAAAGCATTTATCAGAAAAAAGATGGAACCGCGGTTCCTGTCGAAGTCACGGCGCGATCGATCACATGGGACGGTGAACAGGAGGTGATAAGCATCTGCCGTGACAACACGTCAAAAAAAATTTACGATAACATCCTGCTTAATGTGGCGCTCGAATGGCAGCAGGTGTTTGATGCCATCAAGGACGCTGTTTTACTTCTGTCTCCAGATTACAGGATCCTGAGATGCAATAAGGCGTCCTGCAATATGTTCAGCAATGGCAGGCCGGGCGAAATATTGGGGAAATTGTGCTGGGAGGTTGTTCACGGCGCTCTGGAGCAGAACCCGACGTGTCCTATCAGAGTCATGAGGAAAACAAAAAAGAGGGCGACTGCCGTTTTAGAATCGGGCGGGCGCTGGCTGGAAATTACGGTTGATCCTGTTTTTGATGAAAGCAATAATATTTCAGGGGTGCTCCATGTTGTTTCCGACATAACCGGACGCAGGAGGCTGGAGTCGGAAAAGGCGGAACTTGAAGAGAGAAACCGGCAGCTCCAGAAATTTGAAAGCCTGGACCTTATGGCAGGTTCTATCGCCAGCTGTTTCAAGAACCAACTCCAGGTGGTTCTTGGATATCTGGAACTGGCCGTCGGCGACCTGTCCCAGGGAGATCCCCGCGCCATAAAACTTTCAAGGGTCCTGGCGGCGGCCAGAAAGATTTCGGAAGTGAGCAATCTTTTACTTGCCTATCTCGGGCAAGTGCAAGTGAAATCTGACTTGTTTGACCTTGCCGGACTGTGCCGCATGAGCCTGCCCGCCCTCCGGGAGGGAAAGCCGGGCAATGTAGTCTTAGAAACTGATTTGCCCTCCTCCGGAGGACCGGTCATCAACGCGGATCCGAAACTCATACGGCAGCTACTGACCAGTCTTGCAGTCAACGCATGGGAGTCCATAGGTGACGGAACTGGAACTGTTCGTCTGGGCGTCAGAACTCTTGCCTGTACGGATATTCCGACATTGCACCGTTTTCCTGTCGAGTGGCGTCCGAAAGGGCAAACCTATGCCTGTCTGGAAGTGAGGGACTCCGGTTGCGGGATAACGGAAAAAGACATGGATAGGATATTTGATCCGTTTTTCTCAACAAAGTTAACTGGGATGGGATTGGGGCTTGCCGTAGTTCTTGGAATCGTGAGAGCTCATGATTTGGTCATAACGGTGGAAAGCGGGATTTGCGACGGGAGTGTTTTCAGGGTCTTTTTTCCTTTGTCGGCGCAAACGGCAATCCGGCAGGATGAGCCGGCCTTATGCTCTCAGTGAACCTGGTTGATTATGATCAGGTGCGCAGCGGACAGAAAGACAATTATCCTCCAAAAGGAAAGCTGCGCAAGGTAATGGAGGGCATAAGATTTGATGGTAGGGTTTTTCCCCATCTCAAGGAAGGGTTTCCCCCCATAGCCGTTTTAGTTTAGTGTTATATGTTTGCACCAATACAATAGCAACAAATATAAACAGGGGGCGGGTATGGAAATGTCATGCAATGAATCATCTTGCGGCATTCTGGTGGTTCTGGAGAAACAGGGCACGCTCTATATGCGCCCGGCGGCAATGCTGACCAAGTTGGCCAATCAGTTTGAGTCGGATGTTGTTCTTGAACATAAGAAAATGCGGGCCAATGGAAAGAGCCTGCTGGAGATAATCGCGCTCGGCATCGGAGAAGGGGCCAGCTTTATGGTGTTCACGTCCGGCAGAGACGCTCTAAATGCAATTCAGTCAATCAAAAATTTATTCAAGCGCCTTTTTATCGACTGGGAAGTGACTGAGGCAATTGCGGAAGAGTACGGAGCATCCGGGAAATGCGTGGATGAAAACATTGTAAATAGTAAGGAGGCGGAAATGAAACAGAAGAAAAAAATGGTCGAGAAACTGGAGAAGAAGAGGGTTCAGACTTTTGTCTGGCCGTTAACTGGGAATGTGAATGAGGTGTGTCTGGCTGGGGATTTCAACAACTGGAACCCTGAACCCATGACAAAACTGGAGAACAGATTCCTCGCGACAGTGAAGCTGGATCCGGGCGTCTATCAGTACAAGTTCGTTGTTGACGGACAGTGGCAGGTTGATCCCTGCTCCAAGGGGAATGCGCAGAATGATTTCGGGACAAATAACAGCGTTGTGCTCGTGGATTGAAAAAAGAAGACGGCGTACACGTCCGGTTTCTCGTTTTCTTTTTAGGGGATGAGTTTTCCGTTCCGGAAAATTTACAAGTGCTGACCGCCGTCCACGTAGATTATCTGGCCTGTCACCGAATCGTTTTCCGTCAGGAAGATGCAGGTGCGGGATATTTGCTCCAGAGTCGGGGCTTTTTTCATCGGAGTCATGGAAATCTGGATTTTCATTTTCGAGTTTTCCATTCCGCGCGGAGGCAGTACTGCCCCAGGGGCGATTCCGTTCACCCTGATCCGCGGAGCCCACCGGAGGGCGGCGGTGAATGTGGCTTTGGCAAGGGCTTTCTTCGACAGCGTGTATGAACCGTCATCCGGAGAAGTTTTCGCAATCCTCTGATCCAGAAGATTTATGATGCATCCTTCCGATATCTCCTGTTCATGGAATTTTCGCATTAGCAGTAGCGGCGCATGGAAATTTATTTTGAATTGTCTTTTTGCCTGTGCAATATTTTCCTTGCCGAGAGCGCAAGGAAAATATATTGAGGCATTATTTACAAGAATGTCGATTTTACCTGTGGAGACAATTAGTTTTCCGGTCGCGGCGAGATTCGACAAGTCACATTTTACAGTCCGGTGACCGGCTTTTTCTCCGCCTATCATTTTGAGGAGTTCGGCGGCTTCCTTTCCGGATTTATTGTAATGGATTATGACTTTCGCACCAGTATCCGCAAAACCGGCGCATATCGCCCTGCCGATCCTGACGGCTCCGCCCGTTACAAGCACTGTCTTGTTTCTGATGAGCATGATTTCCAGTCGTATTGGTTAAGAATTCATCTTCTTTTACGTCAGGCGCTTCCCGCTTCGCTCTGCGAGCTTCCTCCTTCGCCAAGGCTTCGAGGGACAGGCCGCTCATCAATAAATCATTCGAATCCGGAACAGCGTGTCAACGGTTTGTGGCGGTGTATTCGGCGGATTTGTCGGTTACGCGAAGATTTCCCCAGTTGAGCTTCAATTCCCGTTGCGAAGAGGCGCAATCCCGAAGGTACAGGTTGATCAGGTTCTGATAGGGGATGCCTGTCTTGGAGGACAACCCCTTGAAATATTCGATTATATCGACGCCGATACGCATGGTCACCTGTTTTTTCAGATGCTTTGCATAAGGATTAGGGCGTGATTTCATTTTTGAGAGGTCATATTCTGTTTTCATAGTTCACCTGTATAATGTTTTGATTCCTTCTTTGTCGCCTTTCTTGCCGGCATCCCATTCAAAATGTATTGCCTTCATAATTACAATATAATTATATTGAAGTTGTTTTTCAATCTTGTTGCCTTGTTTCCGCGGATGCATGAAATTGTCTGGCGAAGCGATGTTGACAGCTTTAATTGATTAAGAGTTCATATCTTGTTTTTACGTCAGGCGCTTTTGCCTGACCTTGGAGTGCTGAAGCGCTCTTGCCACGCCGTAGTCCGCTGCGGCGGACGAAGGCGGGATCTTCAGCTTTGTCCCCGGTGAAATTTATTACGCCGTCTTAAGATCGGCAAGCTTTGCATGTCGGAGGAAAAGCGGTAGCTCCCCCCTACGCCAAGGCTACGGTGGGCAGGTCGCGACCGCACTCCATATGATTCGCTTTCGCTCATCAATAATCCATTCAAATCCGGAATTATCAATCAGTTTTTCGATTCTTAGAGGAATTCCTCTTTTGGGTAAAGTATCTGCTTGTTCTTGGCAATTCAAAGTGGAACAATCGTCAAGGTTTGCATTATTTTAGTAATATTAATAAATCTAGACGATAAAAGTCATCCTCAGGAAAATCTCGGGCAGGAATGCCCGAGTTACTTCAATCAAGACACAGGCAAGGATCCTCCGCTGTTTTTTCTATGGTGTAGAGTTGTCCGTCTCGGACAAGAAGAATTAAGAAAAGGATTTTCGCCGAGACGGCGAACGCTACACAACCCGGCTACTGGTCACTTGGTCACTGGTCACTTGGTCACTTCAACCCCAGCACATCCTGCATGTTGTAGAGGCCGGGCTTGGCTTTGGAGAGGAAACGGACGGCTTTCAGTGCGCCTTTCGCAAATGTGTCGCGGCTTGACGCCTTGTGGACCAGCTCGATTCTTTCGCCTTCCGTCGCGAAGATGACAGTGTGGTCTCCGACGACATCGCCGCCGCGGACCGCATGTATTCCGATTTCAGTCTTTGTCCTTTCTCCTACAATCCCCTTCCGTCCGTGGACGGCGTTCTTCTCATAGGAAAGACCTCTGGCTTTTGCAATCGCCTCCGCGAGGCTGACGGCGGTCCCGCTCGGGGCATCCTTCTTTTTGTTGTGATGCATCTCGACGATTTCGACGTCATATTCGTCGCCGAGGACTTTTGCGACTTTCGCACAAAGATCGAAGAGGAGGTTTACGCCGATGCTCATGTTCGAGGCGAAGACGATGCGGCCACCTTTTTCTGCGAGATTCGCAAGTGTCTTTTTGTCGTCTGCGGAAAGCGCGGTTGTCCCGATGACCATGGCGGCTCCGGCGGATGTTGCGAGTTTCGCATTTTCAACAACCGGGCCGGTGCTGAAATCAATCACGGCATCCGCATTTTTTAGGAGAGGCTTTATATCGGAGCTTATTTCAACGCCGCACGTGTCTAGTCCGGCTAGCATTCCCGCATCTTTTCCGATGAACGGGCATTCGGCGAACTCTGTGGCACCGACAAGCTTCATGTCCTTGGAATTAAGGATGCAGGATACAAGACGTCTTCCCATTCGGCCGGCGGCTCCGGAAACAATTACTTTTATCATTTTAACACTCCTGTTTGAGGTAATTTCAAAACTGCGGCTCGGACAAGCCTCGCCCTCCATGTTTACGACCGCTTCGGGCGTGGAGGGTCGTGCTTGTAACGACCGTTTCTTGAGTTTTGAAATTATCTCGTTTATTTGAATTTGAGGACTGATTTGTCGTAATCTTTGGGAGCCTGATATCCCAGAAGCTCTATGCAGGTCGCGGCGAGGGAGCTTATTCCAAGCCCCTCGTTCAGGGCACTGTCATATTCGCCTTTTGATTCGGGATCGTAGATGATGCACGGAACCGGATTCAGGGAATGCGCGGTCTTGCGCTGCGGCTGTCCGGCCTTGTCCAGTTTCACCTTGCCGGTTTTCTCGTCATGTTCATACATGTCGTCGGCGTTCCCGTGGTCTGCGCTTATGAGGAGGATTCCCCCGGATTTTTTGACGGCTTCCATGACTCTTGCGATGCAGATGTCAAGGGAGCCCATTGCGACAAGTACGGCATCATAGATACCGGTGTGTCCGACCATGTCGCCGTTCGGGTAGTTCAGCCTGATGAAATTGTATTTTCCGCCGAGGACCGCTTCACAGACCTTGTCGGTTATCTCCGCGCATTTCATCCAGGGACGCTGTTCGAAAGGCACGATGTCCGAGAGGATTTCGATGTAGGTTTCGAGGTTTTTGTCGAAATATCCGGAACGGTTGCCGTTGAAGAAATACGTGACGTGTCCGAACTTCTGTGTTTCGCTTATCGCCAGCTGGGTGAGCCCTGTCGCACAGGCATATTCGCCCATTGTCCTTGCGATGGCTGGCGGCTCGACGAGATATTTTTTCGGGACTTTGAGATCGCCGTCATACTGCATCATTCCCGCATAGACGACTTTCGGTCTCGGCGAACGGTCGAACTTGTCGAAATTGTCCTCTTCGAAAGCGGCGGTTATCTCGATCGCCCTGTCTCCCCTGAAGTTGAAGAAGACGACAGAGTCACCGTCCTTCACCGTCCCTATGGGAGTTTTGCCGTCGTCGGAAATCACGAAGGGCGGAAGATCCTGGTCAATCACCTTCGCTTCTGATCGGAAAGTCTCTACTGCGTCTTTCGCCGTATTGAAACATCTGCCCTTGCCGTGGACATGGACATCCCAGCCCTTGCGGACCATGTCCCAGTTCGCGTTGTAGCGGTCCATTGTGATCGCCATGCGTCCGCCGCCGGAGGCGATGCGGAAGTCGCAGTTGTCGGTGTTGAGCTTTTTCAGGTATTCCTCGAACGGCACGATATAGTCCAGGGCTGAAGTTTCAGGAACGTCGCGGCCGTCAAGAAGCGTGTGAACCCTTATTTTTTTGACGCCTTCCTTTTTAGCCTCTTCGATCATGGCTTTCAGGTGGTCGATGTGGCTGTGCACGTTTCCATCCGAGAAAAGTCCGATAAAGTGGAGTGCGGATTTATTTTTCCGGCAGTTCGATATGAGTTCCTTCCAGACGGCGCCCTTGAACATGCTCCCGGTTGCGATCGCATCGTTCACAAGCATGGCACCCTGTGAGAAAACCCTTCCGCAGCCTATGGCGTTGTGCCCGACTTCGCTGTTGCCCATGTCCGCATCGCTTGGAAGGCCGACAGCGGTCCCGTGCGCCTTGAGGCGGGTGTGCGGGTTGGATGATGTGAGCTTGTCGAGCACTGGAGTGTTTGCGGCGAGGACGGCATCCCCGTCCTTGTATTTGCCGTAGCCGACTCCGTCGAGAATCATCAGGACGAGCGGGCCTCTGCGGCCTTTGAACTTGGGGTTTTTATCAAGTGATTGCAACATGTTATTCATTCCTGTTTTATTGATTGAGCCGAAAGGTTATTGCTTTTTCTCGGACTGGAAAAAGCAATCATAAGGCGGTAAATCTACCACAAAGACGGGAAGAGGCAAGGGGGCTCTGGAAATCCCGGTTATAAA
>CAMCYE010000025.1 GCA_945883805.1 Victivallis vadensis
GAAGTTGTCGAGCCAATGGGACCTGAAACTTATCTTTATCTGAGCGCCGGCGAACAGTCATTCATTTCACGAGTCGACGCGCACAGGAAAACATCTGTCGGAGATGATATTGAACTTTCAGTCCTGCTGTCAAAATCCCATATTTTCGATCAGGCTACGGAAAAGTTCATTATTTAAGTAAGGGAGCCTTGGGGTCAGACTCCATTGAATTATTTTTTTGAGCGATGCCGAGAATTGTCTAATATGTATACGTAGGATAGGCATCCCAGCCGCGATAATTGTTTTGCATTTCCATTGAATTAGAGTTCCCATAATAAGTTCCAAACCCGACATGCCCATCTACAAAAGTAATGGGGGAACCGCAGCTTTTATAATTCTTGGGGATTGGGGTCACACCTACGATTTGACAATAAGATTCAGGATGTCATATTATTTGAAAATAATTGAGGTGGACGCATGGCAAGACCTTTGAGAGTGGAATATCCTGGAGCATGCTATCATATCATAAACCGCGGGAATCGGAGACAGGACATATTTCAACGGAAACGTGACTGCGAGTTGTTCATAGACAAGCTCTGCGAGTTTTCCGAGGTCTTTTCCATTGAGATACTCTCCTATTGCCTGATGGAAAATCATTTTCATCTTTACATCCGGACTGTGCAGCCAAATCTTTCCCGGTTCATGCAGTCCTTACTCACATCGTTCACGATTGTCAAGAACCGTTACGACAGGAGCTCGGGTCATTTATTCCAAGGCAGATTCAAATCCGTACTGGTGGAATCCGAGCTTTACGGTTCGCATCTTAGCCGGTATATCCATCTGAATCCTGTCAGGTCTGCGCGTGTGAAGGCATTGAGCTTGGAAGAGAGGCGCAGGCGTCTTCGGGAATTCAAATGGAGCAGTTATCCGGAGATATGTGGTTTTAGGAAATGCCCCGAATGGCTGGACCGCAATGAGACATTGATGAGATGTGGGCAAACACAGTACGAGCAGGAGAGGAATTACGCAAAATACGTTGAGGAGGGACTCCTGCGGGACATAAGAAACCCGATGGAGGATATGGCAATACAGACAGTGCTTGGAAGCGACAGTTTCATGGACAAGATCAGAAAAGGGCTGACGCATCTCAGCGCCAAAAAGAACTTGCACCGTGAACTTGCAGAACACGGGCGGCTTAAGGCCTCATTTGCGATAGAGACGCTGATTTCCGCCGTTGCAGGCAGTTACGGAGCCAAGGAGGATCGCATCTTGCAACGGAACAGCAGGGATAACGAGTCTCGTCAGGTTTTGATGTACCTTGCCTGCCGCTTCTGCCGTGGCAGATACAGTCTGACTGAAATAGCCGACAGGCTAAATGTAAGTCTCGGAGGTCTGACAAGAAGCAGGTACAATATGAGAAAGAGGATTAGTTTAGACAAGACTCTGGAAAAACGAATTGCCAAACATGAAGAAAAACTCTTGAAATCATGACTTGTTTCCTGATCGTAGGTGTGACCCCAATTTCTCCTCGGATTTGAAATGTCATTTTTTCCTGTTGTTATACCACGAGTTAAACAGCAATGCGTTGTCTTTTTCCATGATCATCGTTTTCCAGTGCGGCCGAGCTCTCCGGAAGTCCTTAGGCGTGCAACCGTGCACTTTTCGGAAATGCCGGCAGAAATAGTGACTAGTCCGATATCCGCATTCTTCACTGATTTCTTTGACTGATTTATCGTCGTGAAGCAAGAGCCGCCGGGCCTCCGTCATCCGCAGTCGCTGGAGGAATTCACTTGGGCTTTGTTTCAGGTGCCGATGAAAAAGCGCGTTGAAATGACTGGTGCTGTAGGAGTACTTCGCCGCTACGTTTCCGAGTGAAATCTTCTCCACGAAATGGAGGAGCATAAAGTCCAATGCCGACCGCAGCTTGGCTGGCATTTGATTGTCTCCGCCTAACTTATGCTCCAGGTCATTGAGATGGCAAAGCAGCAATTGTAACAGGAGGTTGCATTCATTTAGCTGCTGCTGGGCGTAGAGACGGGAAATCTGCTCCATCCAGATTCCGATGAACTTGTCCCTAGAAGTGTCGAGCACCCGCATTGTCGTTGGAAACTTTGCATTGGGCATCTCGAACACCGCATAGTATTTCACAACTTTCCCCGAATCAATCTGGCGATGTTTAAACTCGGCCGGAATTATGAAGAGCTGACCGGCATCGGCCTGAAAGTCACCATCCTGTCCCTGGGTCAGACAGCGGCCGGAGGCTATATACACCAGTTCGGCACCAGTGTGAAAATGCAGGGGCGTATTCCGGGCACCACTATACGAGTCGGCATATAATATAAATGGTTGGTGATCATTCATGTGCACATGTTCATTTTAAAAGTTGATTTGTGGTATAAAACCAGAAAAAAGTGATATTTTTTACATTGAAACCACTGGAGGTTTATTATATAATGAAAACAAAGAAATAACAGGTTTATAAGCAAAGAAAGGAGGATTGTTTGGAAAGAAGTAAAAGTTTGGTCGCGTAAAAATTAATCAGCGGAAGATTGAGTCTCCTGTTTTCTTGATGAAATTAACAGCGGTTTTCCGGTACGGAGTAGAATAAAAAATGTCAAAAAACAAAAGAAGGAGAAGCGAAAATGAAGAAAAGTCATGGATTCACACTGATCGAGCTTTTGGTCGTTATAGCGATCATAGCGATTTTGGCGGCGATGTTGCTGCCTGCGCTTGGTAAAGCCAAGGAGGCCGCCAAAAGCATATCCTGTGTTGGCAATCTCGCGCAACTCAGTAAGGCGGTGGTCTTTTATTCAGATGACCACAATGGCTGGATGCCTCCCGCTCAAAACGATTGGTACAGTGGCGGTTATTGGTATCAGTCGCAGATGATCGGACAGTATCTAAAACGTAAGGATAATAACGACATGGAACAGCGAATGGAGATTTATCAATGTCCATCGGTTGTTGCGCCTCCGCCCCTGCTAGCCGCCAAGCCAACTTACGCATATATGATATTTTCCCGGCAAAACACAATCGATTCGACAAGTTTGACCTATACCGGGTTCGATTCGCGTAGCGCAACTAACGGATCTGGTGTACCCACAGTTACCGGTGCTTACGATACTTGTGTCAAATTGGAAACTATTAAAAAGCCTTCGCACCTGTTGTTTTTGGCGGATGCCTATAAGACAACAAACGCTTATGGTCCATATTACCCCGTCTTTTATCCAACCCTCAGCCTGGGATATCCAACAGGCGAACTCCAGTCGGAAATAAGCGGCAATGCCAGCAAGCAAGGACGGGTAGGCAGTCCTCACAGTAGCGGCCGTTCACTGAACGCCTTATTCTTTGATGGTCATGTTGACTCTGTCAGATGGCTGGGGCTCACCAGGGATAATCTGGCAAATTTACCTTAAAATTCAAGATTCACTTAAACGGTGGGAAAATAAATGAAAGATCAAATGTTTGCCGAAAAATCCGAGCGCCATATTGCCTTCTGGAAACGGGAGAAAGGTGTTGGCGCCCTTATTGGCATGGCACCGGCTTCCCATGTTTTTCCGTTGCAGAACATAAGGATCGAGCATGAGGGGCGTCTGGAACCGGTGGATTTGACATCTGAAATAATTGAAATGGAGGCCTCCTACCATCCTGTATTCAATGTCGAAGATGCTCTTTTGCCATCAAAAATCCCAATGGAATTCATGGAATGGACCCAGGCTTACTGCGGGGCTGAAGTATATCTTTCCCGCAAAGCCGGAACAGTTTGGACAGAACCCGGTGATAATCCGCCGCTCAGTCTTGAGTCCTTGCGGAACCGTATTAAACCGGCCTGGCTGGAGAAGATTGTAGAAGTCACCTGCGCCAACCTTGAATCGGCCAAAGGCGTGCATCTCCTGTCGGAATCGCTTTTGCGCGGTCCTGCCGACTGTCTTGAGGCTCTCGTAGGGGCAGAGCAGCTTTGTCTCATGGTATATGATGATCCTGCGCTCGTATACGAGATGAACGACTATTTCACAGACAGAATAATGGAGATCACAAAGGCTCAGCTGAAATGTCTGCCGCGAGTTGGAGGTGGGACAGTCAACCGCTATCGTCTGGCTGGGAAAGGTGAAAACATTGTAACGCAAGCCGACATTTCCAACGTCATGTCTCCAGACACTTTCAGGGAACATTTCATGCCACATTACAGGAAGCTTGCGGCCGCGTTTGACACAGCCACAATCCATTTTCATTCGTCGGCCTTCCAGCATACGGAGGCGCTGCTGGAGGCGGACTGCTTCGATGCCATTGAGTGGGGTATGGATCCGACAGGACCTACACTCGAACAGATGATTCCCGTTTTCCGGAAAATCCTTGAGACTGGACCATGCCTGATTCTCATGAACATCAGAACGGACGCCGAAGTCGGAATGATTCTTTCGAAGTTACCGCACGACGGATTGTGTATTATCAGACGCGGAAACTGAATAGCAGGAAGATTTTTTCATGAATATAAAAACAGAAACAACAGCAATGAGGCCGGACAATGTTTGAACTTGAAGCTCTGGCTCGTATTGCGCAGAAACTCCGGATAGAAGTCTTGGAGGCCGCCCATAGTGCGGGCTCCGGACATTGCGGGGGTTCATTTTCCTGTGCGGAAATGCTGGTTTGCCTTTATCATGGCGGTTTCCTGAAGCATCGGCCAGAGGAGCCGGACTGGGAAGAACGGGATCGCTTCATACTTTCCAAGGGACATGCCGCCCCGCTCCTTTATGCCCTTTTGGCATCATGCGGATTCTTCCCGATGGAGGAGATGAAGAAGCTGAGGCGTTTCAGCTCGAACCTGCAAGGGCATCCGGACATGCGCAAAACTCCTGGAGTTGATATGTCTACAGGCTCCCTTGGCATGGGATTGTCCAACGCCATAGGGATGGCCTATGCCGCCAAATTGAAGGTTTCCGGCAGAAGGGTTTTTGTGCTTTTGGGCGACGGGGAACTCGATGAGGGGCAAATATGGGAAGCCGCTATGCTGGCCCCGAAACTGAAACTCGAAAACCTTTTCGTCCTGATTGACCACAACGGGGTACAGCTTGACGGCACCACGGATGAGATTCTGCCGCTCGGGAACCTGTCCGAAAAGTTCAAGGCGTTCGGGTGGGACACCTTTTCCTGTGACGGGCATGACTGCGGAGAACTTCTTGAAACTTACGGAAAAATCTGCAGGGTGGGAAAACCGGCAGTTGTAATCGCAAAGACTGTTAAGGGGAAAGGGGTTTCATTTATGGAAGGGAACCATCGCTGGCACGGAAAACCTGTGGGTGAATCGGATTTCATGAAAGCCAAAGCAGAACTGGAAAGAAATTTGACATGAGAACAATGCGTGAGGTTTTTGGAGAAAAACTTGTGGAGCTTGGGCATCTGCGGAATGACCTGGTCGTTTTAGATGCAGATGTTTCAAGTTCAACGCAGACGGCAGGTTTTGGAAAGGCCTTTCCGGCGCGTTTCATCAATTGCGGAATTGCCGAAGCTAACATGGTATCCCTCGCCGCCGGTTTGGCCGCTTCCGGATTCAGGCCGGTGGTTTCCACGTTCGCCTTTCTCCTGGCGGAAAGGGCCTCCGACCAGATCCGCAGCCAGATAGCCTATAGCAGTTTGCCGGTCATCCTGGCCGGAGGGTATGCCGGGCTCAGTGATTTTGCAGACGGAGGAAGTCATCAGTCAATATCCGACCTCTCGACCTTTCTATGCATGCCGAATCTTGCCGTCTTCTGTCCCGGTGACGAAAATGAAGTCGCATGGGCATTGGAGTCCGCGCTCAAATTGGACGGACCGTCTTACCTGCGGATCTCCCGTGGCGAAGTTCCGCAACTTCCCTTGAACGGCATTTCCGATAAGGGGACTGTTGTTAGACGCGAGGGAAAGGATGTTGCTTTGCTGAATACAGGGCATACTTTAGAACTGGCGATTCTTGCCGCCGAGACCTTGGAGGGGATGGGAATCAATGTAAAATTCCTGGATATGGCAAGACCTAAACCTTTTGACGGAGAAAGTGTCCTTGCCGCAGCCAAGGAATGCGGAGCAGTCATCACTGTAGAGGAGAATTCCACGTATGGGGGCTTTGGCTCCCTTGTGGCCTCCTTCCTTTCTTCAAATCATCCGACACCCATTGAAATGCTGGGGATAAAAGACCAGTTTGGCCAGTCCGGCAGCTATATTGAACTGCGCAATTATTACGGGCTCAGCATCACTTCTGTAGTTGAAGCCGCCAGAAAAGTAATGAACAAGAAAACTATTAGGACAAAATGAAAAATAATTTCACGCTTAAGGGGTCTGTGGTTCCCCTGGTTACGCCGTTGACCGCCAAATATGAACTGGATGCTGAAGCCCTTTCGCGGCTGCTTGAGTTCCACAGGATGAATGGAACTGCGGCTGTTTTCCTCTTGGGTACCTGCGGCGAGGGGGCCTGTCTGGACGATGCCGTGAAATTGTCTTTGGTGAAACAGGTTTTGAAGGAAACACCCCTTCCTGTTCTGGCTGGTATTGCGGAAACTGGAACAGGGCGTGCAGTGAACTGGGCTCGGATTTTCAGGGATACTGGGGTAAGCGCAATTGTACTTATGCCGCCCACTTTCCAGTTTGCATTGTCGCCGGAAGAGCATTACAGCCATGTCTGCAGTGTTGCGGACGCTGTTCGTGGAACTCCGCTGATACTATACAACATGCCGAAAAAATGCGGAGGCGCAATCCCTATATGCGCCATTGAACAAATTGTGAAAGAGGGTCTGATTTGCGCCATTAAAGACAGTAGTGGTGACATCCCATATATAGAGGAGTTGCTGCGTCTGCGAGACCGTTACAGGAGCTTTACCGTTCTGAACGGAGAGCTTAGGACTGCTGCACAGGCTCTCTCTCTTGGAGTTGACGGTCTGGTAATGTCCTATACCAATGTCGACCCTGCCTCCTGCTGCGCCCTGATCACCACCGCTTCAGACGGAAAATCCGAACTTGCTGCGGAAATGCAGGCGGAGTTTGTCGCAACGTGGAACCTTTTCCCTCCCGCCGCATCACCTGTAGCCAAAGTGAAATCCATTCTTGCCGGACTTGGGCTTTGCTCTACGCTTTGCCAGGCACCGACAAAGGCGCTTCCGGCACTTCTGCCCGACAACATTAAATCACTTGTGAAAGGAGTTTTAACCTATGCTGCGCCCTAAGATTGCTCTCTTGGTTTTCGGCGAGTCGTGCCAGAGACAGGATGTCTACCTGAAAAGAAAGGCGGTCTCGGACCGTGAAAGCTCCCGTTTTCTCGTTTCCCTTGAAAACGTTGCCACTGTTGTCCGGCCTGTTGACGAGCTCAGGGGTAAAGGCGATGTCAAGAAAGCGCTTTCCCTGCTTGAGCCAGATTTGGATGCGGTGGTGCTTTATGTGCCTGTTTTTGTTTCACCCGCTTTGGTTGCACATACAGGGAATCTTCTTGGTAGGCCGTTTGCCTTGGCGGGAAATACGGCTCCTGATTCGCTGAGCCAGCTGGCATTTCTGGCCGTAGCCGGAGCTCTCGACCAGTTGGGGCTCAAATACCACAGGGTTTTGGGCGATGCGGCGGAATCCGGGCAAATGGAAAAACTCTCTTGCTTCCTCCGGGCTGCCGCAGCTAAAACCCGACTGAAAGGTGAGACCTTCGGTTGCATCGGAGGCCGCTCGCTCGGGATTAGTCCGGGAGTTTCGGATCCTGCCCAGTGGGAACGGCTTTTCAATGTCGATGTCGAACACATCGACCAGTTCGAAATCTATCTGCGCGCACAGAGACAACCACAGGAAAAGGTGGATTTGCAGATGAAATGGCTGGAAAAAATGACTGGATCCATTCAATACAATGAAACAAAACTCACAAAGGAGTCCCTGGAGCTTCAAATACGGAGCTATCTTGCAATAAAAGAGATCTGCTCCGAGTATGAACTCGATTTCATAGGCGTAAAATGCCAGCCGGAACTCTCCAACGGGTTTTGCCTTCAATGCGTTGGCGTCTCCCTCTGCAACGACCCTTATGATGCCGAAGGCCCTAAAACTCCGATACAATGCAGTTGTGAGGCCGATGCTGACGGTGCGCTTACAATGCGCCTGCTCAGTACCCTTTCCGGAGGAAAGCCAAGCTGCCTCAATGACATCGCGTCTGTAACAGGATCATCCATAACCTTGGCCAACTGCGGTGCCATGGCCACTTCTTTTGCCGCCTGCTCCGCCTCTGCCGAACAAAACCTTAAAGCTGTAACGCTTGTGCCGCACAATTTTGGGAAAGCCGGTGGAGCGGCCGTTAAATTCACGGTGCCTCCGGACAGAATCATGACGTTTGCCCGCTTGCTAAGGACTCCGGAAGGCTACAGGATAGGGGCGTTTACCGGAAAGACGGTGTTAAAGTCCAGGGAAGGGCTTGGCGATGCCCTTCAAGTCCGCCCGCTGATCTTTGCGGATTTGTCTATTGATGAAGACAGGTTTCTGGCCACTTTCGGATCCAATCACATTTTGGCGGTGGAGGGAAATTTTCTTAATGAACTTGAGGCTTTCGCCGCAATTTCCGGAATAAGCTTCTTAAATTACAATTCGGAGATCTAAGATTATGGTGGCCAAATGGATAGCCCCACAGAACTCATGTGAAGGGGACTGTCATTTTCAGGTACGTAAGCTGTTTCAGCTTTCCCGTCTTCCTGCCAGAGCCGAGATTAGTGTGTGCGCCGAGAGCCACTACATTCTTCTTGTCAACGGAATAGAGGCCAGACGCGGACCGGCGCGCGGAACCCATACGGTCAACTATTATGATACGGCGGATATCTCCCCTTTTCTTCGTGAAGGTGAAAATGAATTGCTTATCAACTGCCATTGCATGAATATCGAAACATTTGTGGCTGCTCCTTCAGAACCGGCTGTAATAGCGGAGCTTCAGGGTTTTTTCGGCACAGACGAAAGCTGGGATTCGCGCGAAGATGCCCGCTGGAGAAAAGACGTACAGCTCTATACATTCCAGACAGGTTATTCGGAATGGCTCGATTTCCGGATACAGGATTCGGGCTGGTCAAAAGCCAGGATTATCTCCCCGGAAAGCCTGGTGCTTAAAAAAATGCTCAGGAAAAGGGATGTTCCGGCACTCAATACTGTGTTGCGTCATCCGGCGGACATCCCGATGATTTCCAGCGTCGGGCGACTAGATGACTGCGACGAAAGAAGCGTCGCACGGCGAATGACGCGGGAACCGCTGACACCTCTTGATATTTCCGTAAAGCCGCTCCTCCTTCCGGAATCCGCCGGACTAAAAATAGAATCGCTTCCGGACAATGCCGGGTTGGCTCTCATTGTCGATTTCGCCCATGAGGTTATCGGCCGCTTTGAATTGGATGTCACAGCTCCGTCCGGAACGATAATAGACATCGGCTATGAGGAGGAATTATGGAACGGCAGACTCCAGGTCGAGCGCCTTTCCAACGAAGCTTACAAGTTTGCGGACCGATACATCACCGATGGACGGCGCAGGACGGTTGGCAATGTTTATCAGGAGAGGGGTTTCCGGATGGTCCAGGTTCACATTCGCAATTTCAAGGAGAGTGTGACAATACATTCGGCAAAGGCTCTTGACATCCGCTATCCTTTCACGAACACCGCATCTTTCATTTGTGACGATGAAGGGCTGAGCCGACTTTTTCTGGTGTGCGCGGAAACCCTATCGGCTTGCACCACGGATGTTTACACCGACTGTCCCTGGCGCGAACGTGCCCTATGGCTCAACGACATGATTGTGGAGAACCGCACCGGCCTGCAGCTTTATGGAGATCCGCGTGTAAACGCCAGAGTTCTGCGCATGGCTGTATCCGACGCATTTCCGGAAGGTCTGATACCTGGTGTTTGCCCGTGTCCGCGCTCTAGGGAAAGCTGTATTCTGCCTCTTACTAACCTTTTCCTTCCTGAAATCCTACGCGACTACTTCCTCTACACTGGGGATGCGGCATTAGTCCATGAAATCCTCCCGGCCCTTCTCAAGGCCGTAAGGCATATCTCAACATGGGAGGATTCTGACGGAATTCTTTATCCGCCTGGAAAATACTGGAACTTCTTTGAGTGGTCTTATGAACTCAACGGAGTTTCCCTGAACGGAAAACAGACCTCGCTGCTCAATTATTATTACCATATCGCATTGCGAGAGATTAAACGTCTTGACTCGGAATGCGGGTGCAATCTCGAACTCTCATGGATGGAGGAACGTCTGCAACGGCTTCCGGCCGCCATTGAGAAACGTTTTTTTTCAGAAGAACACGGGATGCTGATGGATACCGCGAATCTCAAAGATGTCAACGGACGCTTCAGCCAGGTCGCCCATGCTTTTGCACTTCTTGCAGAGTGTGGCAGTCCAAAACTCAGGCAGGCCGCTTCCGCCGCCATTTCAAATCCGGCACTTTTAGAGCCTGATCTTTATTTTCAAAGTTTCATATTCCGGGCTTTGGAGCTTGTAGGGCGCCCAGATGAGTCACTCGCTAGAATCCGCAAACATTGGCTGAAAATGCTACAGACGGGAACTCCTACACTTTGGGAAGCCTGGGTTCATCAGAAGGGCAAGGCGGCCATGCACGGAGATGGTAGTCTCTGCCATGGATTTGCCACAATTCCCGTAGACTTCCTTCAGACCACAGTGCTCGGGATCCGTCCGTTGACACCCGGATTCAAAACTTTCAGAGTTTCACCCAATCCGTTCGACCTTTCTTTTGCGGAAGGTCGGGTGCCGACACCGGCCGGAAATATCTGGATACGCTGGGAGCTGGTTAACGGAAGTCTCGCCGTATCCTTGCGCATACCATTCGGACTTATTGCGAAGACTCCTGCCGGAGATTTCAGTTCCGGCCTCAGAAAATTCACCGTGCCAATTCCATGCAGTTCACCCAATTAGTGCGCAAAGGAGATTCCCAGATTCAATGAATAATGCGGAAAACACAATTGCCATACTCAACTACGAAAGCTACGACCGGATGCCTCTGGTTCATTTCGGCTTTTGGGAGGAGACTCTTGAAAAATGGCACATGGAGGGGCACATAACAGCAGACGAGGCCGCCCATGGAGCAATCGACCATTCACCGGAACAACGCAGTCTCGCTGCAAAACTTGGATTTGATTTTTGCTGGGGCAACTCAAGAGCCTTCCCCGGACTGCTCTACCCTCCTTTCGTAGAGGAGACCGTAGAAATCCTTTCCGACGGTTCAAGGAAAATAAGGAACTCAAACGGAGTCATCATCCTCCAGTTTCCGGGTATCCGATCAATCCCGCAGGAGTTTGACCACATGCTCAAGGACCGCACGACTTGGGAACGTCATTTCCTCCCCAGACTGCAGGATATTGACCGCATCGTTCCTTCCGAAATGTCAAAATGGAAATCGGAGAAGGAAAAGTTTGATGAACCCATATGCATCCACCTGGGCTCCCAGATGGGAATAATCCGTGACTGGCTAGGGCTCGAAAACTTCTCCTACCTCCAAGTTGATGATGAAGCGCTTTTCCGTGAAATAGCCGTTACCATTGGCAATCTGACCTTATCTGTTGTTGAGAAAACAATGGCTCTCGCGAAGGCGAATGATTTCAAGTTCGACTATGCCCATTACTGGGAGGACATCTGTTTCCGCGGCGGTCCACTGATAAATCCGGTGATTTTCAACGAGATCTGTGGCCCGCTTTATCGGCGCATGACCTCCCTGCTCAAAGATTACGGGCTTTCCATCGTTTCGGTTGACTGCGACGGCAAGATTGACTCACTTCTGCCTGTGTGGCTGGAAAATGGTGTCAACACCATGTTCCCGATAGAGGTTGGCACATGGGGCGCTTCGATAGCTCCCTGGCGTGAGAAATACGGCAAGGCTTTGCGCGGTGTGGGAGGCATGGACAAGAACCTGTTCGCCTCCGGCAGATGTGCAATTGCAAAGGAGGTTGAGCGTCTTAAGCGTCTGGTCGAAATAGGGGGGTATATTCCCTGCCCCGACCATCGTATCCCGCCAAACGCCAAGTTCGAACTCGTCCGTTATTATTGTGAATTTTTCCGCAAACATATTAACCAATAAAGGATGATTCATGGACCAGGATGTCAAAACCTACAAGATCGGTACGCTTAGCTACACGAAGCCGCGATTGATTCTCCTTCTCCTCTTCCTAGTATGGGGTGATATCTGCTACTGGATGATGGAATTCATCATACCGAACCTAGTGCCACTGATGTTCCGGGACATGAAAGCCTCTAACATGACTATCAGTATTGTACTAACATCAATCCCGATGGCGCTGAATGCACTGCTGAATCCGATAATCAGCTTCAAGAGCGACCGGTTTCGCAGCAGATGGGGACGGAGGATACCTTTTTTGCTAGTTCCTTTACCATTCGTGGTGCTGAGTCTCATTGGCGTAGGCTGCAGCCCGCAGCTTGCCCCGTGGCTTTACGGGCATCTCCAAGGTTTCCTGTTTGGTCTTGATCTACGCTCTTTCACAATACTGCTGTTATCCATTTTTATTACGTTTTTTTCAATCTTTCATTTGTTCATGATCTCCACTTTCTGGTATTTAGTGGCCGACGTAGTGCCGGTTGCCGTTTTCGCCAGTTTCTCGTCCGGGCTCAGGATTGCTACCATGCTTTGCTCAATGCTCTTTAATTTTTTCGTTTTAAAGCATGCCGGAACTCACATGCAGGCAATCTTTGTAATTGGCGCCATACTTTATGGCCTAGGCTTCGCATTGATGTGTTTCATGGTTAAGGAAGGCGAATATGAGCCACCGCCACCGTATGTGAAAAATAAAAAAGGCTTTATTGCCGCTATTCGTACATACTTTCAGGAATGCCACACGACGCCGATATACCTATATATTTTCCTGGTTTCGATGATGTACAACGCCGGCGCCGCAGGCGGCCCGTTCGTCAATCTCTTTCACCTCTCGCTGGGCATGTCCCTGCAGCAGATGGGAATCATCCACGGCCTGAGCGCCGGCATTTCCATGGCAGTCATTGCCGTTTCAGGGCCTCTTGCAGATAAATACCATCCCATCCGCGTTACCATCGTCGGGTTCATCGCCTGTGTGACCATTGGCATACCAATGCAGTTCATCTGGATGTTTGGAATGCCGTCGCCAACCTTCAACTTCTATTATCTTCTTTTCCAGATGATACTTATCTACTATCCGGCGATAACTGTTGCCAGAATGCTGGATCCAATCCTGATCATAAGGCTGTTCCCGAAGGAGCGGGTGGGGCAGTTCTGTTCAGCAAACGCAATGTGGCGTTCTCTCTCAAGCATAGTGGCCGGTGCCATATTGGGTATTGTTCTTGACCTTCTGCTGGTTCTCCTCGGCACAAATGAGAAAGCCTGGACCTACCTGCCATTATGGCAATGGATTTGTTTCACCATGGGACTGTTCTTTCTGCTCAAGGTTTTCCAGCATTGGAAGAAAATGGGAGGAGACGATAATTATAAAGCATCTGTAGTTGATTTCTCGAAATAAGCAAAAGGAGGATATTATGCTCGGAGAGAATTATTCGTTGGCAGCATCATATTTGGCGGAAGCCGATGTTATTGTGGCAGGAGGTGGCAGTGCCGGTTTCAGTGCAGCCTTGGCGGCGGCGCGGCAGGGGGCAAAAACCATATTGGTGGAAAAGAACGCCATTTTGGGAGGTGTGGCCACCATGGGCATGATGATGTCTATCGGCAATCACATCTGCACCGGCGACGACCGGCTTGCCATCCGCGGCATACCGGAAGAACTGGTGGACAGGCTGGCGCGTGAATCTGGAACCAACCCGAACTGGAAATCGGCCAAACATCAGCATATCACCTTTGACATCGAAGTGATGATCGATCTGATGTACCGGATGCTATCCGAGGCTGGAGTAAAAATACTGATCAACACGACAGTGACGGACACTTTGATGGATGGAAACCGGATCAAAGGTGTGCTCATATCGCATGACAAGGCAGGCCGGTTCCGCCTGTCCGGCAAAACATTCGTCGACGCCACCGGCGACGCCCTGCTCGCCGCCCAGGCAGGGGAGGTCTGCACTCTTAATAAAGACCAGGCCACCATGCTGTACCTTCTTTCGGATGTTGATCTGGATGAGTTATACGAGTTCCTGCGCACACATCAGGAGCAGTACCCGACCCATCTGGATCATGACAGCACGTTCGCAGAGTTCGAGAAGAACTGGTTGGAAAACGGCATCTTCCATACGCCGCATGGCGGTGGCTTGATCTACTCCTTCATACAGGACGCGGTGAAAGAGGGCGGCTACAAAAAACAAGTCGGCAATATAGGCGGTCTGGATGTGCTGGGACTGTTCGGTCTCAAGCAGAACAAAACCTGCCTGATCAATAGTAATGTTCTATTTGTTGACTGTGGAGACCCATGGCAGTCCTCCTCAGTGGAGATCGAGGCGCGCGGCATGATCAAGCCTTGTGTGGATTTTTTCCGGAAGGCCATGCCGGGCTTCCAGAATGCCAAACTGGTCTCGTCGGCGCGCGAAATCGGCCTTCGCGGCTGGCGACGCATCCATGGACAGTATCCGTTCACGAACAGCGAGAAAGGCAAGCCTTCACGGTTCCCGGATGTGGTCTGGTGCGGGCCGTGCATTGGGTGGGCCGAGAGTAAAATACCGGCAGAGAAGTTTTTCGGCGGCGGTCTTAAATATTTGGGGGGGCAGGTGAAATTGAACACCATGCATGACGTGCCTTTCCGCGCACTTCGGCCGAATAACGTCCCGAATCTGGTGATGGCCAGTGGGAAAAGCTATGCGGGCGGCTGCCTACGGCCAATCGCCCATTGTCTGGCCGCCGGGCAGGCCGCCGGAGTGGCCGCTGCTCTGGCTGCCCCTCTTGGCGATTTCGATAAGATGGATATCCGCTCCCTGCAGTCAGCACTTTTGCGGCAGGGTGTGTATCTCGGCGACACCCAAAGGCTCAAGGAGCTTGGATTATAATAAATCAAAGGACTGTATTATGTTACAGACCTCCAGGGAAATTGTTGAAAAAACATTGAAATTTGAGAATCCTGAACGTTTGCCGCGTCAGATATGGCGTCTCCCTTGGGCTGAAAAACATGTTCCGGAATCCATAAACGAGCTCGACAAACGATGGCCGGGGGATATTTCAGGTGTCGCAAAAGTTTATCAGGATTCTTCAAGAATCAAGGGTAATCCTTACGCTGTCGGTGAATATACCGATGAGTGGGGGTGCGTCTTTGAGAACATTCTCGAAGGAGTACATGGTGAAGTGAAAATCCCTGCTTTACCGGTCTTGAAGGAATGGAAAAGTGTGGTCATTGCTCCGTTTGAAATTCTGCCACGGAATATCTCTTTGGCCAAGCAGAAGGTCAACCGCTGCTGTGAGAACAATAGCTCATTCATGATGGCCGGATGCTGTCCGCGACCCTGGGAGAGATACCAGTTTATCAGGGGGACCGAAAATGCGATGGTTGACATGATGGAACCGGATGCCAATGTCAAAGGACTCCTTAGAAGGATACACGAATTCTATCTAAAGGAATATGAATTTTGGTGTTCAACCAACGTTGATGCCGTTATGTTCATGGATGACTGGGGATCGCAGAGACAGTTGCTGCTTCCGCCGGGCGTGTGGCGGGAATTCTACAAACCTCTCTACAAGGAATATTGTGAAATTGCGCGTGCTTCAGGTAAATTTGTCTTCATGCACTCCGATGGTTACATTGCCGAGATCTTTGACGACCTGATTGAAATAGGTGTCAACGCATTGAATTCTCAACTTTTCTGCATGGACATTGCAGATATTGGCCGCAGGGGCAAAGGCAAAATCACGTTCTGGGGCGAAATCGACCGGCAGCATATTCTTCCTTCAATAGATCCAAATGCAGGAAGAAAAGCGGTGCGCGAAGTCGCCAAACATGTCTTTAGCCGAAGTGGCGGAGTATTAGTGCAATTCGAGGTGTCCTCAGGAGCTAATCCCGCTACAATGATTGCTGTTATGGAGGAATGGGATGCCGTTCAGCGCGAAGCAGGAATGAATCCATAGTTTATCTAAAGGACAAGGAATGAATATGAATTTTGAAAAAAGTAGACTGTCACATGCGGATTTATTGGGGCTCAAGCGCTGGAACACCCCGACGATATATAATGCTCTGGAACAGCTTGCTCCGGAAAATCTGCATCAGATGGTCAACCGCGAAGAGACGCGCGACTTTATGCCGCACCAAGGACCGATGATTGGCTATGCCGTGACCGTGGTGATTCAGCCGGGGAATCCCGAGCACAGGAATAATAAGGTGGCGTGGAGCGAGTACCGGGCATACATGGGGAATATGCCAGGACCGAAAATAGTCGTAGTTCAGGATCTTGACAAACCAGAAGCATACGGGGCTTTCTGGGGGGAAGTGAACAGCAACAGGCACCGGGCGCTCGGCTGTGTAGGCACGATTACCGACGGGGCGATCCGCGATCTTGACGAGATGAACAGCTCTGGATTCAAAGCCATCGCCAGACGTATGTGTGTCGGGCATGCCTTCAGTACCCCAGTCAGATGGAACTGCGAGGTGGAAGTTTTCGGCACGCGCGTCCGCCCCGGCGACCTTGTCCATGCCGACAAGCACGGGTTCATAATCATTCCACTGGCACATCAGGAACGGATTCTAGAAGCGGCCCGGTTTATGGATGACAGCGAATGCGAAACAGTCATTCCTTCCGGTACTGACACCGCAGGAAAAAGCATAAGCGAGATCCTTGATGAAATTAATCGTTCAAATCTGGAAAACGCACGGCGGTGCAAAGAGAAATTTGATAAGAATGGGGAATGGTGAAAAAATGCAAGACAGAATTCAGGATTATTGCAAGGTTGGAGTAGTTCATTTCATGCTATGGAAGGATTGTATCAAGGGAGACGGGGATCATTCAAGCTTAGATGTCATCCTGAACGATCCATATTTCGATGCTGTCGAGATAACGCGCATAAACGACGCAGGCATCCGCAAGACCGTGGCCGCAAAACTCAAGGCGTCCAGAAAGGCAGTGGCCTTTGGCGCCCAGCCGGTATGCCTTACTCAGAAACTCGATCTCAATCATCTGGACGAGTCCGAACGGCGAAAGGCCATGCGTGGGGTGATTGATGTCATTCCGCAGGCATACGAAATGGGTGCTTCCGGTTTCGGTGTGCTGTCAGGGAAGGATGTCGCTCCAGAGAAACACATCGATGCAAGGTTGCGACTGCTTGATTCACTGCGTGAGATCGCAGGCGAGCTGAAGAAACTTGGGGACATGCCATTGAACTTAGAACTGTTCGACACGCTGCCTTATGGGAAAAACTGTCTGATCGGATCGCCTTCGGATGCCGCATTCATAGCCTGCGAACTCCGCAGGGATTTTCCGTCGTTTGGACTTATGGTGGATCTTTCCCATCTCCCGCTTCAGGGAATAAGCCCCCGTGCCATGTGGGATGCATGCGGGCAGTACGTGACGCATGCCCACATGGGAAACTGCGTGATGGATAATCCCGGCCATCTGATGAACGGTGACGAGCATCCCCCTTTTTGCGATCCGTCCGGCAGAAACGGAGTGCGCGAACTCTCCGAATATCTACGCGTGCTTCTCGATGGAAGCTATCTTTCCCGCGAAAGGCGCCCGGTTCTGAGTTTTGAGGTATGTGTCTATGGCGAATGGACCCGGGATGCGCTGCTCCGGCAGTCTAAAGAGACCCTTGACGCCGCCTGGGTCTTGGTATGATATTATAACTGCAATAGTTGCAGGAATGCAACTTTTTAAAGATTTTAAAATAAAATAAGGATAAAATCATGAATATTGTTGTGTTAGACGGCTACACATTGAATCCCGGCGACAATCCGTGGGATGGAATATCGAAGTTCGGCGCGCTCACGGTGTACGACCGTACGCCGGCGGACAAGATTGTCGAGCGGGCGAAGGACGCGGAAATTATCCTCACCAACAAGACGCCGCTTAGTGCTGAAACTATCGCCGCTCTGCCCAAGCTACGCTTCATCAGCGTACTTGCCACAGGGTATAATATTGTAGACGTTAAGGCGGCGGAACAGCGTGGCATTGCGGTGTCTAATGTGCCGATATATGGGACGGATACGGTGGCCGAGTTCGTGCTGTCCCTTATCCTTGATTTTACCAAAAAACCATCACTGCATGACTCTTTGGTCAAAGACGGGAAATGGACGGAATGCATGGATTTCTGTTTCTGGCAGAATCCGAACTTCAGCGAGCTGGCCGGCAAAACAATAGGCATCGTCGGTTTTGGCAGGATCGGCCAGCGCGTAGGCGAACTTGCCAACGCATTCCGGATGAAAATTCTGGCGAATGACAACTGGCACGGGGCCAAGACCTCCTACTCGTTTGAGTGGCGGGAATTGGAGGAGCTTTTCACCGAAGCCGACTTCGTATCACTGCACTGTCCGCTCACGCCTGAGAACGAAGGCATGGTGAACAGCAGACTGCTTTCACGTATGAAAAAGACCGCCTTTCTTGTCAATACGGCACGCGGCCCATTAGTGGTGGAGGCTGACCTCGCCGAGGCGCTTAACGCCGACACTATAGCCGGTGCCGCCTGCGATGTGGTTTCCCGCGAGCCCATACGCTCCGACAACCCGCTCCTTAAGGCAAAAAACATCACAATCACACCACATATCGCCTGGGCCGCCCTCGAAGGAAGACAACGACTCATGGCCACGACGGTGGAGAACATCGCCGCATTTATGGAGGGAAAACCGCAGAATGTTGTAAAGTAAGTAGACGAATCCGGTACGCCGGATAAAAATGACTTGATGTTTTTGAAATAAGAAATACCCACAAAGGAGATTTTTAAATGAATGCAACTATGAAAAAAATATTTTCCTTGCTTGTGATAATGTCAGTTGGAATAACCGTGCTGGCGTGGGGCGATGCGCACCGCTGGATCACGAAAGCCGCATGCGAAGTGCAGCCGGAGAAAACCAGATTGATTGCGTATTTCGGCGAGCAGGGCTATCAGGATATGGGATATGGCGAAGCTGACGGATACTGTCTCATCCCAGATGTTCATGAACGCTATACTAAAATGAAATCCGGACATTTCTTTGGCTATGACTATCTTCTTCAGAGAGGCTATACGCCATTTTATGTTCATCATGGGACTCGGAACAATAGTACCGACGACTTCTATCCAAACATCACAATGCTGGCGCAACGTACTTTGCAAGCGTTCCGGACTGAGACGCCCGTTGAGGCGGCACGACGCCTTGGGTGTCTTCTTCACTTCATAGAGGACGCAGGAGCGCCTTGCCATGCGGCTGAAATCGGAGTTCCGGTTCATACTGCCATTGACAATTGGGTCAATCCTGGGAAAGTGGGGATTCCGGATTACAAACCGAAACTTTTAGGCAAGGACGATGAATCGGCGATTAAAAGTCTGCTTGATGAAGTCAGCGAGTTGACGGTCTTATCAATACCGATCGGCCTGGCTCAGAATCTGGTGTTGAAGGACAACA
Source organism: Victivallis vadensis (assembly GCA_945883805.1). Classification (GTDB taxonomy): domain Bacteria; phylum Verrucomicrobiota; class Lentisphaeria; order Victivallales; family GWF2-50-93; genus GWF2-50-93. The sequence continues at coordinate 19,468 of CAMCYE010000025.1, forward strand.
AGCGCATGCAGGGCGATCAAGGCTATTTGCGCCAATCCCTGAACACGGATAATGATCCCGACCGCGCAAAAATCGAGGAAATGTCTGTTCCTGCGACTCAGAAGAGTGCCAAGGTGGCAGCCGATGCCATTTACACTTTGACCACACTGGGGCTTGCGCCTACGAAAAATAGAGCCGGTCTCGCTGGCAGCATCAAATGGGCGTCAAGTAGTCAATATGCCGAGAATCCAGCGACCATCGTATTGTTGGATGCCGCGAAGTTCAGTGGACAAGACAGTTCTTTGGAAAAGATGTATGACGCCTGTACCATTTATTCAACCCATAGCGACGAAAAAGGGAGTTTCAGTTTCCATAATCTGCCAGCTGGCGACTACCGCGCGGCATTCTACCGTCCAGGATCCAAAATGGAGGTTTCGCAACCTTTCGCCCTTGAGGATGGCGTCACTAAGAAGATTGACATTACCCTGGTCGCCAGCCAAACCCCAGACAATATCGTCTGGAACGGCGAACTCACCCTCTGCACTTATCAGCGCGGACTGCCTGACCGCTGGGCGCGCATTATGGCTGACAAGGGGATTAACACTTATTTCAGCGCCCCCATCCCACTAATGGCGAAAACAGCCTATTCGTTTGGAGCTAAAATCATGGACCCCAATATCAAGGTTACATTTTATGTGCTGGAAATGAAGTATCAGGGGCTTTTCAACAAAGTCATTGTCTACACTCCGTTCTCGCGTACGGGCATGAATACACCGTCAGGCGCCCTCAGCCAATACATCGCTGGAGCAAAGGAGGATTATGACGAAAATTCCAACGTCAGAAATGTGAAGTCGGCACTTGAAAAGCTGGAGGGAGAGAAATTGCCTTTGACCCAGGTCATGCCATCCGGAAAAATAGAGGCTGGGGCTTCGCTTCGATTTGGATTGTTTATTGTCGAGTCCGGTAAAAATCTGAACGAGTCCGTTATGGAGTTCTGGGTAACTCCTTCGGCTGTAAAATAATGATTTCCAGGAGATTGATTATGGAAAAATTAAGGCCATCCAATAGAAAAATTTCTTCGGGTGCATTGTTTATGATGTTGTTGATGTTCAGCGGCATCTCCATGTCAGCAGACTTGTATGTCAATCAAAAGTCAGGAGACGATAAGCTGTCCGGACTGGCGGCCACTGCTTCCGGGGCTGACGGACCCTTCCGGAGTATCGCAGCCGCAGTGCGGAACGCCAATTCCGGTGACACCATTCACTTGTCATCGGGTACGCATCACGATGCGGTCAAGTTTCGGGACAAAGCGGGGGCTCCAGACCGGCCGATCGTGCTGGATGGTCATGGCGCTACATTGACAGGCAGTGCGCCGCTTGATCCGGAGGACTGGGAAGCGCTTGGGGACGGATTGTTCCGCAGCACAGTCTTTCTCTGGAAGGACGGTATCTTGCTCAAGGATAAACCCGGTGAGTTCAACAATCCCAGGATTAATCGTTTCTTTCTGATATGGAACGGAAAAATCAACCGTATGGGGCGTTGTTCCAAAGGTTATTGCCCACCCCTACCAAGTCCTGCGGATTTGAAGTCGGGCGAATGGACATATGTTGAGGCGGAGAAAGCTTTTTATCTACGTCTCGCCGCCGGGAGCAATCTCAATCAGGAGAAGATTGAATATCCCCGCATGCTCGACGGCGTTGCGATTGGCGGCTCATGCTCCAATTTGCTTGTGCGCGATCTGACTGTCACTCATTTCCTGAATGACGGATTCGGCATCAAGGATTCGGCTCGGGCAATAGTGTTTGAAAATATCAGGGCGATTGAATGCGGCGATGACGGCATGAGCGCTCACAATGAAGCCCAAATAGAGGTTTCCGATTTCAAGGCGGAGGGTAATGGCACCGGTATCACCCATGTTCATAACTCCCGCAGTGTCAATCGCCGCGTGAGTCTTCTCGGCAATGGCGTCAACCTGCGCATTGACGACACCGGCATGCATGCTTTTCAAGACTCCATCATCGGCGGACATGACGGCTCAGTGGTGGTAGTTGGCAAGAAGGGTAAATGTCTTTTGAAGCTTGAGAATGTCTGGGTTAAGGAAGAATCATGGCCGTCCGTTTTCGCTCCTGAGCCGCCCGGCAGGAAATCTTCTGTTATCGAGATTGCCGGCACAGGTGAGTTGGAATCCCGGCAGGTATTGGTGGACAAAATCTTGAATGTGTCCGAGAAAATACGTGAACAATTGATAGATAACGATAAAGTCGATCTCGGGAGGTTGCCGACGAAATAAGCATATAGGTGCTGCATGTGAATTTTCATGAAGTGATTTAAAATCAAACGTATAAGGAGTAGATCATGGTTTTCCGTATAACTGACTTGATGTGTCTTTTTTCGTGGCGTTGCGCCGCGGTGGCGGGATTGATGACTTTGTCGGCAAATGTTATGTCGGCTGATAACTATGCATATCCCGAACCGATAGCCTCGTGGAGCGAGGCGGTGAAGGAAGGGCAGAGGCAGGCCGCAAAAGAGATGCAGGCGAAACTGGCCAAGGCGATCGCTGACAAGGCTGGGAAGTTTGTTATCCCACCTGGCGACTACCGGTTCAAAAGATCATGGGGAGGCTCTTATCTTGGCCTAAACGGCGTGAGCGACATGACCATAGAGGGGAAAGGCGTCACTTTCTGGTTTGAGCCTTGGGGCGATGACGTGAAGCCAATTCTCCTCGACAACTGTCGCAATGTGAAAATAACCGGCTTGACAATCGACGTTGATCCTCCAGCCAATATTCAGGGTGAGGTGATCAAGCTCCTGCCGGACGAGGATAGCCTGATCCTCAAACTCGATCCCGGCTTCTCATTGCCGCAAGACAAGCAATTCGCCAAATGGTGGTTCGCAAGCCTCGCCGCGATTAAGACCAAAGTTATGATCTTTGACAAAAAAGGTCTGATGCGCAGTACAGTCCGGGAAACCATCAAGGAGTTCAATGTCATCGACGATAAGACATTGAAAGTCAAATTTAACTCAAAGAAGATGTTCCAGCTCCCGGGCCAGGTGGAACTTGGTGACCGCATGCCTTTGTATGATCGAGGCGGAAAGTCGCTGGTGCGGATAAAAGATTCATCATCAGTCACACTGGAAGACATCACCATTTACTGGGTAGCCCAGTTCGGAATAACCGAGTCGGGCGGCGATGGAGGCAATATCTACAGGCGGGTCAAGATAGTCAGGCGCCCTGGCACACAACGTATGCTTGTCTCCAATGCCGATACCTTTCATTCAATCTCCGTCAAAAATGGGCCTCTTATCGAGCAATGCGAATTTTCGTTTTCCGGCGATGACTTCATTAACATCCACTCGGAACTCGCCACAGTTTGGTCGACTGAGTCCCAGACGCAGCTCAGGATTTTCCAGAATGCTTCGCGTCTGATCATCCAGGGCGAGGAGCTTATCTTTTACGCGGACGGCGACATGTCGGACGTCGGGCGGGCGAAAGTGACGCGGGCTGTCGACGTGGAAGGCGAGGAAAAGAAAGCCGTTGTCAGCGCCTTTGAGGCGGAATCAAAAAAAACAAACAGGATTATAGTCTCTTCCACAAGGAACAAGATACTGACTGACATAACACTCGACCAGCCCGTCAAAGCCAAGCGGTTCGACATCTGCGGCGTCGAGAGCCATATGGCGAAGGGAACTGTCATCCGTGACAGCTATTTTCATGACAATCTTGTCCGTGGCATCGTCTGCAAGGCGCGAGATGCCGTGATCACGGGCAACCGCATTGAAAGGACTGGACGTGCCGGTATCTTGCTGGGCATAGATAAACCGTGGCTTGAAGGTCCGGCTCCACACAATGTGGAAATAATCGGTAACACGCTGACAGATTGCGGAATAGCCCGCTTTAGCAGGACTCCGATGATGAGTCTAGGCGCGATCACTTTGTGTAATGCTTGGTCATTTGATCAGAAAACACTGTTGGGACACCAGATCCGAAATGTGAAAATCAAGGACAATAAAATAATCCGCCCCGCACTATGCGGCATATATTTGTCTAATGTGGCGGATGTGGATGTTACGGACAACATCATCGAAGGAGCGGGCTTGAGAGCGGCGATAACTTCTGACGGGAAAGAACCTGACCTTTCCAAATGCTACGGCATTTATGTTGATGGCTCCGAAAATACAAAGTTTCAGGGTAACAAATTCGTCACGCCCGCTCCTTTGTGTCGGGGCAACTTCAATAACGGCAAACAGAGTGAATGAGTCATTTGCCGAATACAATAAAATAAAATTACACTATTGATATTTGGGATATTTTACTATAAAAGGGCAGCACGACATGGATCGGCTTTGGAAGGAGAACTGGGACGAGACGAAGCGTCACTTCAACGAGTGGTGGAATCAGCGGGGGATGGTGCTGACCGTCAATGGAGTGGTCAATCAATGTCCACCCCGTGATGGAATCACGCCTCCCGCTCCCACGGCGGACGCCGAACGGAAATACACTGACGCGGCGTGGCTGGCTCAGCACCGACGTCATGAGCTCTCGCAAAACCGATTTGTCGCGGATGGTCTTCCGATCTCAGACCACTATCACTTCTACAACCTGCTTTCGCATCTTCTCGGAGCCGTGCCGCATTTCAAGGAGGACACCATCGAGAACGATCCCTGCGTCGTTGATCCCGAAAGCCACCCTCCCTTCGTGTTCGATCCCGAAAACCGGTGGTGGAGAAACTACGAGGCGGTCACCCGCGCCGACGTGGCGGCCGGAGCAGGAAATTACTTCGGCGCGCTGCCGCTTCTCATGAATGACCTCGACACGCTCTGCTCCCTGCGCGGCATCGAGACGCTGATGATGGATTTTGTCGACCATCCGGAATGGGTCCGCTCCTCGTTGGCGCAGATCAACGCGGCGTTCAAGGAGGCGTATCAACGCATCTATGACATCGACAAACTGGAAGACGGAAGTTCATTCTGCCAGACGTTCCAAATCTGGGGCCCGGGCAAGGTGATGGTCTTGCAGTCGGACGCTTCCGCATTGCTCTCCCCTGCCATGTTTGATGATTTCGTCATCCCCCACCTAGTTGATTTGACCACATGGCTGGATCACACGCTGTATCATCTTGACGGGGTTCAGGCGTTGCGTCACCTGGACAGCCTGCTGGCGGTCAAGAAATTGCATGCTATTCAATGGATGTCTGGAGCGGGGCAGCCATCGCATGGCGACAAGTCGTGGTATCCCCTGTACCAACGCATCCTCACCGCGGGCAAGTCGGTGCAGATCTGCTGGATTTCGCAAGACGAAGTAGAACCCCTCCTGGATGCCATCGGAACAAAAGGCGTGTATCTGCTTGTGAACGATGTGAACACGGAAAAGGAGTACGAACGGCTCTTGACGCTTGTGGGGCGTTAGGGGCCGGACATGACGTTTCAGCATTCCCGTCCGGCAACGTAGAGGGCGCGGCCGGGTGACTTCAACAAACCACCATCAACAAAGGAATTATTATGGCGCGGCAATATGCGATGATCCTAGGCAATCTCGGCAATACGCGAGACCGTTTCTGCAATGGCTACAAGGAAAACTTATCCACGGTTGAGATGCTCGAAAAAGCCGTGGGAATCCCGCATGTCAAGGGCGTTGAGCTTGTAGGCACCTGGGATGTCACGCCGCAAAACGCTCCCGACATGAGAAAACTCCTTGATGATAACAGGGTGAAATGCGTGTCAATAATCCCCGATTTATTCACTGACAAGCTGTTCAGGAAAGGTAGCTATTCCTCTAAAGATGCCAGCGTACGTTGCAACGCCATCGACTACACCCGCAAAATGTGCGACGTGGCTGCGGTGATGGATTGCGATTTGCTTAATATCTGGCCGGGGCAGGACGGTTACGATTACCTGTTGACTTCCGATTACGAACAGGAACGTGAATGGCTGTGTAATGCTATTAGTACACTGGCCGCCGAGTATCCGAATATTCGCTTTGCCCTTGAATACAAGCCCAAGGAACCTCGCACACACAGTTATTTGGCCCGAATGGGCGACACGCTACTGCTGGCGAAGGAAACTGGCTGTGACAATGTCGGTGTCACCATTGACACCGGGCATGCGTTTTACGCAGGCGAAGTTGTCGGCGAAAGTATCGTGCTGGCCAAACGCGCCGGCGATTTGTTGATGCACATGCATTTCAACGACAATTACACCGCATGGGATGATGACATGATCGTCGGCAGCGTCCATACAGTTTGTTATATTGAGATGCTCTACTGGCTTGATCGATGTGGCTACAAAGGCTGGCTGAGCATGGATCAATACCCATTTCGCGAAGATGCGGCAGGGGCAATTGGCGAGAGCATTGAATGGCTCGTGAAGTTCGATGAGATAGTACAAGGCAATCGTGATAAAATCGACCGCCTCGTCAAACTCGGTGACGCTATAGAGACGTCCAGATTTTTGCGGAGCGTGATTGCATGAAGGGCAAAGTCGGTTTCGAGAGGTTGCCGGAGAACCAAGATAAATAAGAAAATAACAAATTCCGCCATTTACCGCGGAGAAGGTAGGAAACAACAGAATGATAATCGACAGAATAGGCAATTGGCGAAAGTATTTCACCGATGAGAAGCTGGTCACAGCATTTAAATTCCTCGAATCCATCCACGATGGCATCGAGGATGGAGAGAGAAAGCTGGACGGTGATAAGGTATTCGCTTTGATAAAAAGTTATAAGACATTAGAGCGCGCGGCAACGATGCTGGAGGCACACCGGAAGTACATCGACATCCAGGTTGTAATCGCAGGAATGGAGGTTTTGGATTGGTATCCCCACGAAGGGCTGGAAGTGCTCAGACCATACAACCCGGACAGGGATGTGGAGAAGCTGAAAACTCCGGCAGGCGGCGGCTCGGCTCTGACACTTGTCCCAGGCCTCTTTGCCCTTTTCCATCCCTGGGACGCCCATGCCCCAGGGATTTCCATGGGGGCATGTCCGGAAAAGGTGCGCAAAGTGGTGGTCAAGGTCAAATGCTAACCCGATCAATAATCAATAATACGAATGAAAATAAAAATAATAAAGGATGGAATGCATGAGAATATTACTTTTTTTTAAGAACTTGCGCCGTGGATTAGCTTCACTCGTTTTGGCTGTCCTTTGTTGCTCGTGGATGTTCGCCGGATGCCAAACCTCCGAGCAGAGCGAGAATCGAGGCATCATCCGTATCGGGCTGGTCGCCGATCCGCAGGGGGCTGACAAGGACACTTACGGGAAAAGAACCTATCGGGACTCGCTGCGCAAGATGAAAGACTTCGTCGATGCCATGCTCGCGTGGGATCCGGACTTCATCGTCGTGCTCGGAGACCTCATCGACGTCTATTCTGAGGATTATCTCAAAGCCATGGATTCTGAATACGCCCGCATTCCCGCAGCCCGTCGGCATTATGTGCTTGGCAACCATGATCGTCCACATGAGCTGTTCATCGGCGGATTGTCGGCATTCATCGCCCCCAACTACTCCTTCGAGTTGAAAGGCGTCACGTTCATCATTCTCGATGGCAACTGGGACAAAGGGGGGAAATCCCATAATCCTCCATGGAACGACTCATATGTGCCCGATGCCGAGTTGTCCTGGCTTGAGGAGACCCTCAAGAATTGCGCTGGGAAGGCTGTAGTCTTCATGCATCAACGACTTGACGGAGATCCGGAGCGTCAGAGAAACGAGGGGGTGCTTCAGAACGCGCCGGCGGTCCGCACTGTTCTGGAACAATCCCAGAAAGTTATTGCCGTATTTCAGGGGCACGACCACCGCTGTGGTGCGAAGAATATTATAAACGGCATACCCTACTACACTATCTGGGCCATGGTCGAGGATTCGTATCCTAAGACATCATATGCATACGCCTATATTAATGTGTCCACAGGAACGGTTTCCCTCTACGGAAAGGGGAACCAACGGTCGTACGCCAATGAAAAACCGCCATCGGACGTCCCTGTGGGAACTGCCACGCAGCCCTAAATCATGAAACGAGAGGTAGCCATGACAAGACGAATCATCAATTTTGGATCTTTAAACATTGATCACGTCTATTCTGTTGACCATTTCGTTCGTCCTGGAGAGACGCTTGCCTCCACCACATACGCAAAACATTGCGGGGGGAAAGGATTCAACCAGTCTATCGCCTTGGCGCATGCGGGAGCGCATGTCTTCCATGCGGGGAAAGTCGGAGAGGACGGGATATTTCTGCGTAAGCGGCTTGAGTTGGCCGGTGTCGATGCATCGCGGGTCAAGGTCGTTGACGTTCCCACCGGACATGCCGTCATCCAAGTCACGCCGGAAGGGGAGAATTCGATCATACTCCATGGCGGGGCGAACCGGATGATTACTAACTACGACGCCAAAAATGCGCTACGGGGTTTCTCGGCTGGAGATCTTGTGCTCTTGCAGAATGAAATAAGTTCAGTGCCGGACATCATGGAGATGGCATCGGCGAAGGAGCTCGGAATCGTGTTCAACCCTTCGCCTATCAACGCCACTATAAAGGACTATCCACTTCATTTGGTCAACCTTTTAATCCTGAATGAAGTTGAGGGCGCTGATTTAACCGGCGCCACCACCCCCGAGACTATTTTGCTTTCGTTGCAAACAAAATATCCGAAGGCCTCGATCGTCCTCACGCTCGGTTGCAAGGGGGCGGTGTACGCCTCTGGAACGTTGAAGGCGTCTGCCCCCGCCCTTAAGGTCGCAGCTGTGGATACCACCGCCGCCGGTGACACGTTCACCGGCTTCTTTATTGCGGAATGGTCGCATGGGGTGGAGGTGGAGCAAGCCCTTATGACAGCCTGCCGAGCGGCGGCAATCTGTGTCTCCCGTCCAGGCGCTGCAGACTCGATTCCGACCCGCGCCGAACTGCTTGAAAAAAGCTTCTAATTTCAAACGCGATTATTAATTGTTGGACAAAAGCTTGACGAAAAACAGGAGAGTGTCAATGAATAGAAAACCCCTCTATCCGGAACCATTCGTTTTGATCTATGACAGTGACATGGGGAATGACATCGACGACGCCTTCGCCCAGATCATGACGGCTCAGGCGCATGCGGCGGGGAAGACAAAACTCGCGCTTGCTCTTTCCAGCAACCCGAACCCGTGGTCGGTTGCCGCGATTGATGCGCTCAACCGCTACTATGGAGTCATGGATTGTCCGCTTGGCATTTATTTTGGAAGAGTCAAAGCGGCATGGGACAATTACGCCAGCACCATCGCCGGCGGGAAATGGATGAACCCCGAAACAGTTATGGATGGCGTCGCCTCGCTGAGGAAAATCCTCAATCAGCAGGATGATAATTCGGTGCGCCTCGTCGCAACCGGTTTCGCCTCAAATCTTTCTGGGCTTCTCTTCTCAGAAGCAAATCATCAGGGAGATGGGATTCCGTTTACTGGCATAGAGCTGGCACGCCGCAAAATTCAATTCATATCAATCATGGCGGCCGACTTTGTGGCTTCCGCCAATCCGGCGACGCAGGAAGGCGAGTTCAATGTCGCATGCGACATCCCGGCGATGCGCGACGTTATGAACGACTGGCCAACGGATATGTTCATATCGGATTTTACCATTGGCAACCAGGTCCTAGTCGACTGGCCTAGGCTGAAATGCAAACTTAAAGACTCCAACCCGCTTAAAGCAGGCTATATTGATTACTACGAAGGTCCAGCGAAGCTTTCGCGGTCGAAGCCGGGGGAGATATTGAACCGACCGTCATGGGATCAGACGTCAATGCTATTCGCTCTTGAGCCGGATGGCGGGCATTTTGCCATCTCCGCCGAGGGGAAGGTGACCATAGATGACAGAGGGCTATCTTTCTTCTGTCCCGAGGCGGATGGTAAAAGATACCTCCTGTCATTCGACGAACGGCATACGCCTGAAGCGGTTAATGAATATCTGTTAATAAAATACTATCACGAACCGGCAATTGAATAATGTTATTCTTGGTGAACTTATGAAATTCATAGAAAGTTGGTTCGGCGTGTTTTGTGTACTGGCGGCACTGACAGGATTATTTCTGGCCGCTATAGGCGATCCTTTGAGCGGAGCTATTAAATTCATGTTGGGCGGAATTCTGTTTTTTACAGGATTGAAACTGGATTTCTCTGCAGCCTTTAATGAACTCATCCGTCCCCGGATGGTAGTTTACCTGGCGATCATGCGTCTTATTGTGTTACCTATTGTAATGTACCAGATTGCCAGCCTTCTATTGCCGCTCCCTCTGGCCATAGGAGTCCTGATCGTGGCTGCTATGCCGTCCGGCAACTCCTGCAGCGCATTGACGGATATAGTACGGGGCAACGCCGCCATGGCACTTGTCGGAACAGTGGTGACAAGCATGCTCTGCCCAGTTGTTACTCCGTGGATCATCAAGCTCTGTTGCGGTTATGAAACCAGCGGCGGTTTGATATTTCTTTTTAAACAGGCCGCTTTCCTGGCCCTTATCCTCTTTGTCCCCTTGTGCGCAGCCTTACTGTTGCGCAAATTGTTTCCGAAACCGATTGAAAGGAGACGGAATTTATGGTCGATCCTCGCAATGGTGTCTCTCTTTTTGTTAATCTGCGGTTCTCTCGCGTTAGTCAGGGAAGACTTCACTGGTATGATCCGTAGTGCCCCCCTGCAGGCGGTGGGACTTTGTGCTTTCATGTGCTTTTTCTCGGTGTTCTTCCATACTGTCGGCTACTTGATGGCACCATGGCGTCCGGTTCCGGATCGGGTGGCCGTATCAGTAAACATCGCATATGTGAACAACGGATTGGCCATCGTATTCGCTGTCGAATTTTTCAGACAGATACCGGAAATAGGCGCCGCTGCTGTTCTGCCAGCCATCCTTCTTGAGATTCCCATGGATCTGGCAATCATCCCGTTAAAGGCGTTTGCCAGCCGCCATCAAAAATATCTTAGTGAAAAACTTGTCGCTCACATAAGCCGGGACTCTACGGCGATAGATGTAAGGGAAAAGACCGTAAAAAAAGGAAAATCAAAAAAATAGGCTTGCAAGAAAGGAAGACCGAAGAAATGAGTACTATCGGCGAAAATAGAGATTTTATGAGGGGAATTCGAGATTTTTGAAATTTTAACAAAAAAATAAGGAAGCCCGTTTCAGAACTTCAGAAAATCTGGACTTTTGAAATTGGTTCGGATGATTTATAAAAATGAATAAAAAATACGTTTTTCATTTGTTGGCGAATGCGCATCTTGACCCGGTCTGGCTCTGGGACTGGCGAGAAGGTTTGAATGAAGGGATTGCTACCTGCCGGACGATGTTCAAGCTTTTTGATAAGTATCCGGAATTCACTTTCATCCGCGGCGAAGCGTCCATCTATGAGCACATTGAGCAGACAGATCCGGAAAGCTTTGCCCGTATCTGCGAACTGGTGAAATCCGGACGATGGGATATTGTCGGCGGTAATTATGTCCAGCCGGATACCAATCTTCCCGGAACCGCGACATTTCTCAAGCAATACGAGTATGGGCGGCGTTACTTCAAGGAAAAATTTGATTTCGAGGTCAATGTGGCCTGGGCACCAGATTCATTCGGCCACAGCGCCGGACTCCCGGAAATTTACGCGGCGAGCGGGTTGAAATATTTTGCATTCACTCGGCAGGTTTCTGACTTTCCAGCATTAACAAAGCCGGTTTTTCAATGGATTGGCCAAGGCGGAAGCCGAATTCTGACGCTACTAGATAAAGTCGCCTGGTATGGTTCCAATCGTGACGAGATGACTAGGCGGCTCGATCAGGCCATAGAGAAAGTTCCAAGTCTGAATATGACCAATATCGCCATTTTTTTCGGTCTTGGCAACCACGGTGGAGGCAGTAGCCAGCGTCAGATCGAAGATATTTTGCGCTGGCGCGACGCGCATCCGGAAATTGAAGTCAAGTTCTCCACTCTGCATGGCTACTTCGCAGCCTGCGAAAAAGAAAGCTCGGACTATCCTGAATATCGGGGCGAAATCAATTTCTGCCTGCGAGGCTGTACCAGTTCTGCAGCAAAAATCAAAAGCAAGTTCCGTCAGACTGAGGCCATCAACCGGCGTGCGGAGTTTGTAACCAAGGCGATTGCAGGCGCATTGAACACACCTTCGCCGGATTTGACCGAAGAATGGAAGGGGACTTTGTTCAATTCCTTCCACGACATTCTACCCGGCTCAAGTATTGAACGCGCAAACTATGAACAGATAGAATGGATGGATCAGGTCATACACAATTGCCGGAGCAGGGAATTCAATGCGTTGAATCAATTGGCGGGAACCATCGCCATCAAAGTTAAAACTCCCGAATATGATATGCCCGAGGCGGTGCCGTTCGTGATTTTCAATCCGCGTCCGGTAACTTATTCCGGTCCGGTCGAAATCGAATGCTCCATGGATTACCGTTCCTTGATGGAATACGAAAACCGTGATAAGGAAGTACCGGTGGAACTGCTCGACGAGGAGCAACAACCGCTACCGTTTCAAGTCGTGGAGACGGAACATAATGCCATGAAGCCGTGGCCCTGGCGGCGGCGGGTGGTCACTCACCTGGAAGTTCCTGCCGGTGGTTGGCGACAGGTCTCGCTAGGACACGTAAAGCAGCCGGAAATTGTGAAGTTCGCAACGCCTTGGACAACGGCTGACGCGCATGGCATTTCAAATGAATTTTTTCGAATAGAAGCTCGGCGTGGTACGAACTCTTTGCGGATATCGCGCGGAGACAAATCGGTTCTTGCAGCCGACGGACTCGAGTTTGCGACTTTCGCAGACCGTTTCGGCTCCTGGGGGGCGATGGATGAGGCGCCGGAAGGGTGGCGCTGCGACAAGCGTCTGCAGACCTGGACGGTTACGGAAGTGAAAATACTTGAATCCGGGCCGGAACGTTCTGCAATGTTTGTGATTTTCGAAGGTGGCAGGTCGCAAATTCAACTGCACATAAGACTGTATCGTCAAATGGATATGGTCGAATTCAGGAGCCGGATCATCTGGCAGGATCGCGCCTGCCGTTTGCGCCTGGTGATGGATCATGCAGACACGGTAAACTACGCGGTGCCTGGCGGAACTGTCGAACGGCGCAACCTTGGAGATGTCCCAGGCGGACGTTGGCTGAAACTAAACGGTTACGGACTTGCAAGCGATGCCTTCTGCGGCTTCACCAATCTGGAAAATAATTTCTGTGTAAACTTGATCCGTGGCTGTCGCAACGCCTCGGACAGTGTCGGCGATGATGCCGAGCATTTGGAACGGGCGATTACCGATTACGGCGAGCATCTTGCGAACTTCGCAGTTACCGGGCCGGGGTTGGACGTTTACGAAGTCGCAGACAGACTGGAAATTCCTCTTGTGCAAGTAATGAGTTATCCGCACAAAGGGATGCTCCCGAATCACCCGGAAAGTTATGTCAGCATAACACCGCCTAGCGTGAAGATGCTGGATTGGGAGCATCTGCAGCAGCAGTCGGATGAAGCGGTGATTGCCCAGATCAGTTTTCCCGGACGGCCCTTGCGGGAAATGCGTCTGGAACCATGGAGGATTTATAAAATTTAACCTGTAATTAATCAGATAAAATGCAGAAAACTGACTGGCGAAATATTATCAATGGTTTTGAAATTCTGACGGGCTCTATTTAAGTAAGGCGAGCCGACACTCTTCTGGGAGTCTCGGTCCAAAGCTATTCTGAACGTGAATTTGCCGTTTTAAACTTGCCGGAAAGGGTGGAGTTGGCTTTTTGTATTCCGTAACATGCGTATTGCAATCATGTTATGAATAGATTGGTGGGCCCGGCAGGAATCGAACCTGCGACCAAGTGATTATGAGTCACCTGCTCTAACCGCTGAGCTACGGACCCGCATCCGAAGTCGGATGACAGCGAGTAAATTACACAAGGGAGCGGTAAACGCAAGCGCAAAGCGATGTTTTTCCTTGGTATTTTAATCTCCCGAGCCAATTTCAAAACTCAAGAAACGGTCGTGACAAGCACGACCCTCCACGCCCGAAACGGGCGTAAAACATGGAGGGCGAGGCTTGTCCGAGCCGCAGTTTTGAAATTACCTCTCCCATATCAATAAACTTCAAGTTCAGATCATTAAAAGCTGCGGTCGTTGGCAGCTTAATTCAACGTTGAGGAATTTCAAAGTTAATTAAAAGAGTGTGATACAGGCGTCTCGCCTGTTCTTCAAGAAGAAATAAATAAGAACAGGCGAGACGCCTGTACCACATTAAAAGGATGCCAGCAAGGTGTTTGCCCGCACGCCTGAGGGCGTGCCTCTGGCGGCACCAAAGGTTTATGCGCCTATGGCGTGTTTATACGCCGTGGCGTACGAGCAGGGTTGGCGGTCCATGAAGATTGCGGCTCCTGTCCGGCTAATTTCATGACAATGCTTATAACCCGGTGCAGTTTGACTATATATGATAAGCAATATAGATTTCCCCTCATTTAAATTTACTTTGTCTTGATAAAAAAACGGTTGAATATGATCAGGGTTTCAAGTTTAATTTTTTCAGTGGTTTTCATCATGCTGCTTGTTTCGTGCGATGAGGGTGGCCCCGATGAAAGCAGGCATCCGCTTTTTAAAAAGGCCTCAAACCTCAAGGAGAAGGGCAGGTATTCCGAATCGGCAAAAGCTTTTGAGGATTATGTTAAAATCAATCCGGATTCCGCCAAAACACACCTCGAACTCGCAACTCTATATGACGACAGCCTGAAAGATTCCCTTTTTGCAATTTATCATTACAGGCGCTATCTGGAGATTGAATCCGATTCCCAGGAGAAGAAGAATATCGAGATTTGGCTTAAGGGGGCTGAGAAGGAGTATTACGAACAGCTTAGAATGAATTATCCCGACAGTGACCTTAAAAAAGAGAATGATGCCCTGAGGGAAAGAGAGAAAAGGTACGTTGCCCTTGTGACTCAGTTGAGGAAAGAGAACGAATACCTCGGAAATCAGCTTGAATTGAAACCTGTGGAGCCTTCGGCGGTTCAGGAAATAAAACAAAATGGCACCGTGCCCACGGAGTACGAGGTTCCGTCCACATCCGTTCCCGGGAAAAAGGAAATTCCTGAATCCTATACGGTGAAACCCGGGGATAATCTTACTAGGATTTCCCGTGAAATTTATGGTGACATAAAATATTACAAGCTTATTCTTGAGGCGAACAGGGATGTCCTAAGCTCTGAAACGCAGGTGCGGATCGGACAGAAGCTGAAAATCCCCAGGTTGCCGGAAAAGCCGCAACCGTGATATTTTTTCCTGCCGGAAAAAATATATGACCCATCAGAAGTCGGAGAGAAGACCTACTGCGGGGGGGGCGCAGTTTTATCAATAAGAAACTGTTAAAGACACACACTAAAGGGAACCTCTAAAAATTCGCATTTGGCGCGTTGCGGAAGATTTTTGAAAGCTCAAAAAGAATTTCTGAACGAAGGCGTATCAAGCGATACGCCGAGAGAAGAACATTATTTCTTGAGCCAAAAAGATCCGCAACCCAAAGGGAGACAG
>CAMCYE010000026.1 GCA_945883805.1 Victivallis vadensis
AGACCAAAAACATCTTGGATAAATTATCCGAAATGCCTTTCCAATAATTCTCATGCATCTCTATGACTTTTATGTTATCTTGAACTCAAACCCAATCATCCACTCATCCAACAATCCATCCATCCGTCATCCTGTGGGATGACTCTGAATTTATGATATTCTATCCTAAAAATCCTGCATACCTCGCCGTAGTTTTTACCGAAGGCGGATTATCCTGTCTGAAAATCAGCGCCTAGTTTTCTGAAATCGTCTACGAATTCCGGGTAGGTTACGGCTGCGGATTCCGCGTGTTTCACAATCGTGAGCCCTTCGGCGTTGAGTCCGGCAATCGCAAGCGCCATTGCGATCCTGTGGTCGTGATGGCTTTCAACTTCGGCACCGTGGAGTTTTGAACTCCTGATGACCATGCCGTCGGGAAGTTCTTCGACATCCGCACCCATTTTGCGAAGTTCGCAGGTCATGCAGGCGATCCGGTCGGTCTCCTTGATGCGTGCCTGCGGAACGTTTAGAAGCCTTGTGGTTCCAGTTGCAAAACATGCGGCCACCGCCATCGCGGGAAGGGCGTCTGGAGTGGAATTCAGGTCAATATCAATCCCATTGAGTTTTCCGGACGATTTTACAATTGTGTTTTCAAAACCTCTTTTTATGTTCATTCCCATTTTTTCGAGATATGAGAAAACTTCCTTGTCTCCCTGCCGGTCGTTGAAATCAAGGTTTTTTATCAGAACTTCACCGCCCGTAACGGCTGCTGCGACAAGAGGGAATGTGGCCGTGGAAAAATCGGCCGGGATTGTCAATTCGAAGGGTTTATACGATTGACCTCCTTTAACTTTAAAACTCAGGAGATCTTTTGAATATTCATATTTGATGTTCTGTCTGTTGAGCCAGTCCAAGGTTATTTCGACATAAGGTTTTTCGTTGAGGTTGAAGACGCTGATCTCCGTATCTCCTTCGATGAGGGGAACTGCGAGAAGGACGGCGGTGAGGAACTGGGACGACTTTCCTTCAACGGTAGTCTTGCCTCCCCGGATGGGGCCCTGTATTGAAAGAGGGCATTTCCCATCTTTTGAAACTGTTTTTGCACCGAGCATTTCGAGTGCAGACAGGACTGGAGCCATGTGCCGGGTGCGAAGGGAATCATCTCCGTCGAATTCCGTTTTGTGTGATGAAATGGAAGAGAGTCCTCCGAATATTCTAAGGGTTGTTCCGGAATTACCGACATCAATGACACTTTCTTTCATGACCGGTTTCCCGGCAACACCCCTGATCATCCAGAGATTTTCCTGTGTGTCAATCCCGGCTCCGAATGCGGAGGCGGCGGCGAGACTGGAAAGGGTGTCGCCCGAAATGAGAGGGCCATATATTTTTGAAACTCCATCGGCCATTGCAGCTATTGCGACGGCTCTGATCGTGTGGGATTTGGAACCCGGCACCGATATTTCGCCTTTTATTATCGATCTGCTGACTTCTAATTTCAAATTTCGCCTCCGTTCATTAAAACCATGCGGGAAGTTGTTTCTGACAGGATGAACCGGATAAGTATAGTTTTTCATTCAAATAAATTCAAAGGGTAATTTATTTGAATGGAAAACTATGATATAATATACTGGAAGTGAAAAAGATATGCATGAAACAGGAAAGGATATGAAAATGTTTCTCCATGAAATATACAGCAAGAGTAAAATAAAACTTCATCTTAACGATATGAACAAGGAACAGGCGCTTGAGGAACTCGTCGGACTGCTGGTCAGGGAGACTGGAACGAAACGCGGAGATGAAATTTTAAAGACAATATTGGATCGCGAAAAGGCCATGTCCACCGGGATCAGCAACGGTATAGCGATTCCGCATGGGAAAATTGACAATCTCGACGGCATTATCGGAGTTATTGGAATATCCGACAAGGGGATCAACTACGATTCCCTGGACAATAAACCCTCAAATATCATTTTCCTGTTCATAAGCGACAAGCACAAATACGAAGAACACCTGATGATGCTGAACAGGATTTCCGTAATTGCAGGGAACCATAGGTTCTGCAAGGAGTTCCTCAAGGCGGAAAGTCCAGAATCAGCCAACCTCACATTGAAAAAATACGGGACTAAACCAAGTCCGCACCGGAAATGAATGCAATTGGCTATAAATATCCTTGGAATCCTGCATGCCTCGCCTAGCCCTTAGGGCAACGGCGGGTTATACTCAAAGGTATAATCAATCACAGCCAGGAATGTCTGGACGACGTTGAATAAATTCCGTTCATGGTGAATACCCTGAACGGAATTTATCATTCAATGACAAATACGCATGTTGGGGCGAAGAGGTTGGGCATGAGCTGCGCCAGCAGTTTCTCATGTGATACGCCAATGGGTATTTCACTGACGATATTGATATTTTTCTCCTTGCACAGATTGCGGAAATCCCTGATTGTCCCGAGATGGATGTTCGGAGTGTTGTACCAGTAATGTGGAAGGTCTGCGGTAACCGGCATTTTCCCCATGAACATGATTTGAAGGCGGGAAGAATAGTAGCCGATGTTTATGATGCTGACAATCGCCTTTTTCCCGACCCTCATCATTTCCTCAAGAAGCTGGTCCGGACGCTTGACCGCCTGAAGTGTCTGGCTTAAGACAACATAGTCAAAAGACTTGTCGGGAAACTCCTTCAGGCCGTTGTTCAAATTCCCTTGGACAACCGGAACACCGGAAGAGACGCAGTCAATTATTTTCTCCTGTGATATTTCAATGCCTGAACCATAGACATTCTTTTCCTTGCGGAGGAGCGCGAGAAGACTGCCGTCACCACAGCCCAAGTCGAGAATCTTGCAATTCGGAGGTATGATGTCGGCGATGACAAGTATGTCCGGGCGTGCTGCAAGATTTTGTCTTATTTTCTGTGTCATATTCCTTTTACCTCCTCATATCTGCATTTCAGAAAATCCGATATGATTTTTTCAAGGACTTCAACTTCGAGAAGGAAAGCATCGTGTCCGTAAATGGATTTGATGTCGCAGTATGTCACATCAATCGAATTATTTCTGAGGGCTTCGACAATCTTCAGAGATTCATAAGGGGGGAACAGCCAGTCGCTGGAGAATGAGAGCACAAGAAACGGGGCGCGCACCTTTGAGAACGCCGCAGCCAAGCTTCCGCCATGTTTTGATGACAGGTCGAAATAATCCATCGCCCTGGAAATATACAGATAACTGTTGGCGTCGAATCTTTCCACAAATTTTTCTCCCTGGTGCTTCAAATAGCTTTCCACTTTGAAATTATGGCTGAAATCAAAAGAGTAGCTTTCACTTTCCTGGAGTTCACGTCCGAATTTCTCATCCATGGATTTGTCGCTGAGATAGGTTATATGTCCGAGCATTCTCGCAATTGAAAGCCCGCTCTCGGGCACTTTGTCGTTATAGTTGCCGTTGTTCCAGTTCTGATCGCCCATTATGGCCTGTCTGCCGACCCAGTTGAAGGCAATACTCTGGGGCGAAAGGCATGATGTTGTCGCGATTGGAATCACGCTTGCGACCGCCTCCGGATATGAAACAGCCCATTCAAGCGCCTGCATTCCCCCCATTGACCCTCCGCAGAGCGAGAGCCATTTTCCAATCCCGAGATGTTTCATCAGACGGTATTGGGCCCGGACCATGTCGGAGATAGTGATGACAGGAAAATCCATATTGTAAATTTTGAAAACATTTTCAGATTCAGGATTATAGGAACGGGGTCCGGTTGAGCCGCTGCATCCGCCTATGACATTACTGGAAACAATGAAATACTTGTCCGTGTCAAAGGCCTTACCTGGTCCGACCATGCTGTCCCACCAGCCTATTTTCGTCTTGTCCCCGTCGAGACAGCCGGCGACATGCGCATTTCCACTGAGGGCATGCAGGATGAGGATCGCGTTGGATTTAGAGTCGTCGAGCTTGCCATAGGTTTCATACCGGATATTTACGGGGCCAATCTTTCTTCCGCAGTCGAGCAGAAGCATGTCATCACCGGTCAGCCCGAACGTAAAATCCTGGGGTATTACTGTTCCTAAGCTTTTCTTTTCCATGTTTTCAAATCCGTGCGATTATAAAGTGAATGCCTAAAGTCAGCCTTTAAATATAAATTTGAATGGGGAATTTACAATTTCAGGGATTTTCTTTAATGCGAATATCAATAATGCATCAGTTACTTGGGCTGGTAGCACTTTTTACTGGAGAGGTTACCTGCAAGATAAAAAAACATCAAATGGAAGAAAGATTGAAGGAAAGAGTGAAAAATGCGTTTTTATGATTAGATTTAATACTGCCTGTTTTTAACTCTCTGGAAACTTTAAGGAGAATGAAAATGAGTTTTATGGCAAAATGCAGCAAGTGCAATGCGACATGCACTGCGGAAGACGATTGGATCGGGCAGGAAGCCGAATGTCCTGAATGCGGGGAAACAATAATTATTGCGAAAGAAGAAGTAAAAGCCGGACTTTCAATTCGAAAATCTTCACAGTCCGGACCAGAAAATATTGAAAAATCTTCCCCTCCATTGTCCGCAGACGGACAAAAAACATGTCCGAACTGCCAGCAACCCATAAGCAATCCCGATGCCGTCATCTGCATTGGATGCGGAACCAATCTGAAGACAGGCAGAAAATTATCTTCTGACGGATCAGCGTCAAAGCTTAAAATCAAGATATGGTATCTTGAGGTTCTGAAAAAATACGCTGTGTTCAAAGGGCGTGCAAGGCGGAAAGAGTATTGGTACTTCACGCTTTGCAATGTCATCATCAGCATAGTGCTTGGCTACATTGATGCCAAGATTGGGACATTCAGCCTAAAAGCAGGCGTCGGCATACTGGGTACCGTTTACAGTCTGGCAGTCTTTATCCCCGGCCTCGCAGTCTTTGTACGCAGACTTCATGACATCGGGAAAAGCGGATGGTGGTTTTTCCTGGGATTGGTACCGTGTGCCGGAGTCCTTATATTGCTGTTTTTCTCAATTAAAGACAGCCAGGACGGAGAGAACAAGTACGGGCCTAACCCGAAAGAATAATGGCTCTTTCTCAGATCTAGTGGATAACTCGATTAGAAAGATATGAATATCCAATGTCCAACACGGAATGTCCAATATCCAAGGGAATTATCGCGTTTCCACTTTTTTCCCGTGTCTATGCTTTTGAATAATATTGAGATCGACTCATCGGTTGGATATTCCGTGTTGGATATTGGATATTCAATTATTTTTATATTTTACGTGTTTCCCCTCTTAAAATGAAAACGAACCAGAATAATTGAACTTCGAACGTTCAATATTATCTATCACCTAGAAACTTTACATATTCCGTGTAGGTGTTGCCACCCCTGTATTTCAGGCTCTCAAACATGTGCTTCACTATTGGATTGACCGTGTATCCGTATGCGATTATGACGCGGATGCCTTTGGACTTCATCTGCGTTTCAGCGTGCTCCATGAGCATTGTGGCAAAACCTCTGTTCCTATACCGTTCGTCAACACCAATCATCCATATCATTCCGAGATCACCGCAAGTTCTTTCACCGACGAGAAATGCGACAACCAATCTTCCATCTCTTATAACATACGCATACTGCTTTTCCCGGACAAATGATTTTATCCAGCACAAGCCGGGAGCTTTACCCTCCGGATTGGCAAGACCGGGCATTGAAGCCAGCCGATGTATCTGAATGCAATCCTCCAATGTAGCATTGCGTATTTTCATAATTACATATTACGGTGTATCGTAGACTTTTCAAGTGATATTTTTTCAGGGAAATAATGAATTTATTTTCCTGAAAAAATATACCAATAATATGGAGCATTAATGACTAATTTCAAAATTCTGTGTTTTCTGATGTTCGCCTTTGCATTCACGGTCTCAGATGGGTTTGCCGATGACCGCAAAACCGTCACATTGACGGGATGGGGGATCGATGCAAAGAATCCAGACAAATTCATTAAGAATGCCGAAGAGGTTGGGTTCAATGTGCTGATTACATGGTCAACTGATCCGATTTTCCTTAAGAGAACAGTCGAAACAGGGGAACAACATAAAATAAAAATTTTCTCCTGCATCTCTCCAATGGGCGGAATGGAAGGCCTGTGGAAAAAACGTTATCCCGGACGTCCTGTGCCATGGCAGGTCATGACCAATGATGAAGAAGCCGCCCGCAAATTCATAATGGCCGGAAAAAACCAATACATTATCCCATATCAGTTTGGAGGGGAACCGAAGATGACAAATGAAGTTTTGGGAACCAAGATCATCTGTTTTAATGATCTGGAGGCCCGAGAACTCTTTAAACCTTTAATTGATGATATTGTATCTGTGCCGGGAATTGAGGGAATGGCATTTGACGGTTTCGGTTATCAGAATTATCGCCGCTGTCACTGTGAACATTGTAAAACACTGTTGACGGAATACGGCGCCAGACATCCGGAAATGACAAAAAATGAAACCGAGGTTATTTTCTTTCGCGACACATTGGTTGATTATATAAATTATCTGGCTGATTATGCGCGTTCAAAAAAGGAAGGGATCAAGACAAGTATCCATATTTGGCCGGTTTTTGCTCCAGAACCTTTATATGGGAAACGTCTGGATATTGATTTTTGCGGTCAAACCGCAGCTTGGTACAATCTCTGGCCAAAGGAGAAAATCGCCGAATACAGCAAAATCATTTCAGGGGAAGCGAAAAGCTACCACCAGCGCCAGAAAGGTGTTGGCATGATTGGATATTATGATAAGCCCGGAAAATTCCCTGTAAAAGATGCAATCCGGGTAGATATGGAACTACAGACCATGATTGAAAACGGTTGTCTTGAAATTCAAGTTTGCGGCGCCAAAGATGTCATGGACAACAAGGGGATTTCCGTCGTTTTTGAGAAATATTTCAAGTGACATGCATGGGCCGATAATAAAAATAAATTTGGAAAATTTCCTGACAGGATTTACAGGATTGCCATGATATGTTAAATTTGAAATCAGGATCATAATGAAAGGAAAATAAAATTGACAAATCAAACTGAAATAAGTTATGGGACGTTTGAGGCGTCTCAACGGAGAAGCAATGAACTTGAAAAGGATCTGCAAAAGAACCCGAAAAATCATATTCTCCTAACAGGAGATCGTCCGACAGGCAGTCTGCACGTCGGGCATCTGTTCGGCTCAGTCAAGAACCGGGTGCGCCTACAGCAGTTAGGAGTGGAAACATTTGTTGTCATTGCCGACTATCAGGTACTCACAGACCGTGACACGTTCGACTCCATCTCACAGAATGTAGCCGAACTGACTCTTGACTATCTCGCGTGCGGACTTGACCCGGAAAGCGGACTGACACATATTTTCCCGCACAGCCATGTCCCGGAGCTGAACCAGTTGCTGATACCGTTTCTCACACTTGTCACAAATGCGGAACTCGACCGTAACCCTACCGTCAAAGAGGAGATTATCGCCTCAGGACAGAAAAAGATAAATGCCGGAATGTATACATATCCGGTGCATCAGGCGGCCGACATTCTTTTCTGTAAAACTACAGTTGTACCGGTGGGAAAAGATCAGCTTCCCCATATAGAACTTACAAGGACAATAGCCCGTAGGTTCAATCAGCATTACGCTTCTGGAAAAGCCATATTCCGTGAGCCGGAGGCCCTGTTGAGCGAAGCCCCTGTGATACTCGGGCTTGACGGCATCCAGAAAATGAGCAAGAGCCGCAACAATACCATTATGCTAAAGGCCACTTCCGACGAGACCTCCAGTCTGATTAAAAAAGCGAAAACCGATTCGGAACGCATGATAACCTATGATCCTTCATCGCGCCCGGAAGTAAGCAATCTGCTGCTGCTGGCATCCCTGGCGAGCAATGAGCCTCCTGAAAAAATTGCGGAATCGATAGGCGACGGCGGAAGCGGAAAGCTGAAACAAATCGTGACGGAACGCATCAATGATTATCTGATGCCGATCCGAAAACGGAGGAATGAGCTTGCCTCAAACATGGATTATGTCAAATCCGTACTGAGGAAAGGGATAAGCCACGCCAGAAGTACCGCGGAAAAAACCCTTTCAGAAGTCCGTTCCGCCATGAACATGGAAATATGATATGGCAGAAATAGACCAATTCTTTACGCTTTTAAGAGAATATCTTGAAAAGAATTCTATTATCAAACTAATCCTCGGCAAGTACCGGGGAAGTGAAGACGGCCTGAAAAACATCGAAATCAAATCAGTATCAATCAAAAGTCAGGATTCCCTGTCTTTTGTTTATCAGTACAAAACGAAAGACATCACGAAGAATTTTCCGGCAGGAGAAGGAATTGAGGCCATTCGCGGACTGCTTGGAGGGGACTTCAAAAGCGCCCACCTATTTTCATTGACTGAGGATATTCAAATAGAATTCAGCAAAAGGGGCAAATGCATGTTGAGCCGTAGCAAGGCGACATGCGGCAATACCCCCGATAAAAAACACAACCGCGAAAAGCACCGGACGATAGACCAGAACAGACCCTTTCTTACCACTCTGGGAATCACCAATGATGAGCACCAAGTTATTCCGTCCATGTCGAAAAAATGGAAGCAGATCAACGTATTCCTTGAGATTTTCCAGCAGGCCCTTCTTTCATCCCAACTTTCCAAAACTCAAAATATCAACGTGGTCGATTTCGGATCCGGAAAAGGATATTTGACATTTGCCGTATACGATTTTCTGCGAAATTCGCAGGGAATGGACGCCCAGGTGACCGGTATTGAACTCCGGGAGGATCTGGTGCGGTTTTGCTCAAATGTCGCGGTAAAACTTGAGATGGACAATCTGCACTTTTGTCAGGGGGATATAAAAAGCTATACTCCGGCAAAGATACAGGTCATGATTGCATTGCACGCCTGCGACACCGCCACCGATCTGGCAATTTTCACAGGTATCAGTTCTGGTGCGGAAATCATAATGTGCTCACCGTGCTGCCACAAGGAACTCAGACAGCAGATTATTGTTCCTCCGGTACTCAAACCGATGCTGCGTTTCGGAGTTCATCTTGGACAGGAAGCCGAAATGCTGACCGACAGCCTGAGGGCTCTTCTTCTGGAGGCGGCAGGCTATGAAACAAAGGTTTTCGAGTTCATTTCGCTTGAACACACCGACAAAAACAAGATGATTCTTGCAGTTAAGGGGGAAAGATCCCCAGATAAAAAAGCGAAAACACTGTCACAGATAAATGCAATAAAGGATTTCTACGGTATAAAGGAAATACAGCTGGAAGCACTGTTGAAAACTACGGTAGAGGCTCCATTCCTTCCGACAGAACTTTCATGTAGCGATCATAGCAAAAAAGACGATTTCTCTTTCTCCCAGTCAACTCTTTGACCAGCCCAAGTTTCGTCATGCCCTTGAGCGCTTTCGATACGGAGCTTTCAACGATGCCGGTTTCCCTGCTTGTTCCGGCGACGGTAACGACCGGAGTCCTAGCAAGAACATCTAGTATGCGCAATGCGGAACCGCTCAGACGTTTCAAGCTTTTAATCCGGACACGGTCTTCCTCGACAATAGTTATCAGCCTATTAGCGGTGGAAATTCCCTGTCTGCCCGTCTCGCGTACAGCTTCGGTGAAAAAAGCAATCCAAGCCTCCCAGTCCCCTTCCTTACGCACCTGCTGTAGAAGATCGTAGTAGTCTTGACGGTGCTGCTTGAAATAGAGGCTCAGATAAAGCAGGGGCTCGGTTAAAACCTTCTCGTGACAAAACAGCAAAGTGATGAGCAGACGTCCAAGACGGCCATTGCCATCGAGGAACGGATGGATTGTCTCGAATTGCACATGGGCAAGAGCCGCCTTGAGAAGAGTGGGCGTACGCTCCGGATCGTCGTTTAGAAATTTTTCGAATGAACTCAGGCATTCTGCCATCCGTTCCGGAGGCGGCGGAACAAAACGTGCATTGCCGGGACGCGTACCTCCGATCCAGTTTTGACTTGTGCGGAATTCACCTGGTTTCTTATCCGCTCCACGTCCTTTCGACAATAATTTCTCGTGAATTTCGCAAATAAGCCGATTGCAGAGAGGAAATCCTTCCTGCAACCTTTTCAGACCATATTCCATTGCAGCAACATAGTTTGACACTTCTCTGACATCATCCAAAGGAACGCCGGGAGCACCATCCATTTCAAAAAGCAAAAGGTCGTAAAGCGATGATTGAGTGCCTTCTATCTGAGATGAAAGAACGGCTTCTTTTCGAATGTACATATAAAGGAAAAGAGACGTATCCGGTAAGATTGATGCAATTCCATCCAAGCGCCCCAACGCCATGTGCGCTTGGTCAATGGCATCCTGCAAGGATGGTCGAATATTCAAAGGGGGATTAGGCGGCAACGCATTAGGCGAAAATGCCTTGACTACTTCGCCAACCGTGGAGATAGTCACATATTCGCCTGTATGTTCACGTTTCATAGTCTTATTTTGCTTTTCGATATAAGATTTTTCTTGTTTTGCGATAAAGACTTAACGCAATTTACAGTAACATATAAAAAGAATGTGTCAAATTCCGTTCTTGACAATTGCCTATATCGAATAATGAAAAAATGAAAATCAAAAATCCGGCTATTTTTTCATCAATTCCTTGAACTGCTTAAAGAGATAGAGGGGGTCGTGCGGACCTGGAGAGGCTTCCGGATGATACTGGACGGCAAACATCGGCTCTTTTTTGTGTCTGATGCCTTCAACCGTCTGGTCATTCAGGTTTATATGTGTCACTTCAACAGTTGAAGGGAAGGAATCTTCCTTTATGGCATAATTGTGGTTCTGGGATGTGATTTCAACGCTTCCGGTTTCAAGGCGTTTCACGGGATGATTGCAGCCGTGATGGCCGAATTTCAGTCTGAATCTTTCGCCTCCGCAGGCTATCCCAAGTATTTGATGGCCAAGACATATCCCCATTATCGGCACTTTTCCCAGGAGCTTCCTTGATGCTTCAATCGCGTATGACACGGCGGCAGGATCGGCCGGCCCGTTTGAGAGGAAAACACCATCCGGCTTTTTCGCAAGGACTTCTTCGGCTGTCGTTTTCGCCGGAACCACTGTGACGTCCATTCCGCTAAGCCTCATGGAGCGGAGGATGTTCCATTTGATTCCGAAGTCATAGGCGACGACTTTTAATTCGATCTGGGGAAGTTCCGAGCATATCCCCCATGATTTTGTGAGTTCTCCATCTTTATCCCACTGATACGGCTTGTCGCATGAAACTTTGGATGCATAATCCTTATTGTCAAGACCTTCCCAGGCTTTCGCTTTTTCAATGGCTTTTTCCGGTGAAAGTTTTCCGCTGCAGCACATATACGCCTTCATGGTGCCGGAAGCTCTAAGCTTGGAAGTTATCGCCCTTGTGTCAACGCCTGCTATTCCGGGAACCTTCTGTCTGATCAATGCTTCGGTAAGCGATTCTTTCGAGCGCCAGTTGCTAACTTCGTTTAGGTCATGGATGATGAATCCGTTTGCAAAAAACTTTCTGGACTCCATGTCCTCGTCATTTATTCCAGTATTCCCTATTTCAGGATATGTCATAGTCACAAACTGACCCGCATAGGAAGGGTCACTGAGAATTTCCTGGTATCCTGTCATTCCAGTATTGAAAACAACTTCTCCTTCCCTGTCAATCTCGGCGCCAATAGAATATCCGCGCAGTACAGTTCCGTCCTCAAATGCAAGCAGGGCGATTTTATCCCGTTTGGCTTTCCAGTTATATGAATTTTCCATAAAGAAACACCTGATTAAAAATTTTATGCGGTAAAATTTTCTACTATAACTTTTATTGGTAAAACCGCAATCCTTGAATGCGTTTTTATAAGGAAATCAGGGAAATGCGTCAGTTTTTTAAAATTAAGGAACAGCCTAAGGCTGGATTCCAAATTTTGGAGTTCACGCTTCAGCGTGTCTTCCCTATAAATCTCAACTTCGAAAAAACTGACGCATTACGCACCGAACGCGTATTTTCAGAGTAACCCTTGAATTTAAGCCGGATTACCATTATCTTTTCAGGCTGATTTTGATTTTCCCAATGAACATTCAAAAATACACATAATACATATTATTTATGACAGCGAAAGAACTAAGGAAAAAATACACGGACTTTTTCATGTCCAAGGGGCATGCGGTTATTGGAAGCGCCCCTCTTGTGCCTGAAAACGATCCGACAGTGCTTTTCACGACTGCCGGGATGCATCCTCTAGTTCCTTTTCTGCTTGGTCAGAAACATCCTCAGGGCAAACGACTTGTGAATTGCCAGAAGTGCATCCGCACTGGCGACATAGATGAAGTCGGGGATCCCGTACACCTTACATTTTTTGAAATGCTCGGGAACTGGTCGCTGGGAGATTATTTTAAAAAGGACGCGATTGAATTCAGTTTTGAGTTCCTTTCAAGCCCGAAATGGCTTGGGCTCCCGTTGGAAAAGCTTGCCGTAACCGTATTTGAAGGCGATTCTGACGCGCCCTTTGATGAAGAAGCCTACAATCTCTGGCTCAAACTTGGAATTAATCCGGACAAAATAGCCAAAAGACCGAAAAAAGACAATTGGTGGGGGCCGGCCGGCCAGACAGGTCCATGCGGGCCCGACACTGAAATGTTTTTCTGGACTGGAAACGAAAATGTTCCTGCCATTTTTACTCCTGATGACAGAAAATGGGTTGAAATCTGGAACGACGTCTTTATGCAGTATAATAAAAACGCAGACAGCGTCTATGAACCTCTGACTCAGACAAATGTTGATACCGGAATGGGAGTTGAAAGGGTTACCGCGATTCTCCAGGGAAAATCAAGCTGTTATGAAACTGAACTTTTCGCTCCTCTTTTCGAAAAAATAAACGAACTTAAGAAAATCACACCAACGGATTCGTCAAGGTCTGAAAGGATCATAGCCGATCATATCCGCGCCGCCACATTCATAATGGCCGACGGGGTAATTCCTGGAAATGTCGACCAGTCTTACGTCCTGCGCAGGCTCATCCGCCGCGCCGTCCGCGAAGGGAGAAAGCTCGGAATCGAATCCGGGTTCACCCATCTGATATCGGAGGAAGTCATCGGACATTATTCTGACGTTTATCCGGAACTGGCAAAAAAGAGGGATGCGATTCTTGAAGCCCTTAACAATGAAGAATCGCAGTTTGAAAAGACCTTGGAAAAGGGAACAAGGGAATTTGAAAAATTAATAGCAAGAGTACCGGCCCATGTCACAACAAAAATCATAAGCGGCAAGAACGCCTTCTATCTTTATGAGACATATGGATTTCCGCTTGAGCTGACGGAGGAGATGGCAAAGGAACAAGGATTTGCGGTCGACAATGATGGTTTCGGAAAATCATACCAGAAGCACCAGGAACTTTCAAGGCTGGGCGCCGAACAGAAATTCAAGGGGGGGCTTGCAGACAACTCTGAAATGACCACCAACCTCCATACTGCCACACATCTTCTGCACCAGGCGTTAAGAAAGGTACTTGGAGACCATGTGGCACAGAAAGGTTCGAATATTACCGGAGAACGGCTGCGTTTTGATTTCTCGCATACCGATAAAATGACTCCCGAACAGATTTCCAAGGTTGAAGATATTGTTAATGAAATGATTTCTGGAAACCTTGAAGTGAAATGTGCGGAAATGACAGTGGAAGAGGCGAAAGATGGAGGAGCCATAGGTCTTTTCGCTGAGCGTTACGGTGAAAGGGTCAAAGTTTACAGCATAGGAGATTTCAGCAGGGAAATCTGTGGCGGTCCGCATGCCGACAACACATTGAAACTTGGAAAATTCAAAATTCTCAAAGAGGAAAGTTCAAGCCAAGGAGTGCGTCGAATAAAAGCGATACTCACGGTGTAAAACATATGAAACCAACAAAAGTACTCATATCTCGGGATAACGGGGAATACCGCATAAAAGTGGAAGGACGGGCCAATTTCGAGTGTAGCCCCCCGCTCAGGAATTTTGCGCACAGTATCGAATGCCAGGATTGCAGGGGGATTTCCATCGATCTTTCGGAATGTGTCGGCATGGACAGCACTTTTATGGGGATTTTAGCAATGATGGGGCTGAAAACAAAAAAATGCGGCCATACGGTCGACATTGTAAATGCCGATGCGAATATGAAAAATCTCCTTAACGGACTCGGTCTCCAGAAGATTTTCAATTATGTCGAAATGTCTGAAATCGAAGCGACCCAGAAATGGGAAGACGCAGGAAAAACCACAGGAAAAACTGAGAAGGCCGAAACAGTGCTGGAAGCCCATGAAACCCTGATGAAGGTTGACAAGGGAAATATTCCGAAATTTAAAACCGTAGTTGATTTCGTCAGGAAAGACCTCGGAAAAGAAGAGAATCCAGAATCCAAAGTGACTTAAAAAAATCCGCTCCAGAAAGAGCGGATTTTTTAATTGTGAATTACAAAGACACTAAAGCTGTGAACTCCAGCAAATTCTTTCAGTAGTCAGTCGCTAGTCTTCAGTCGTCCGCAAAACTGATCACTGATTACTTCTTCAAGATTCTCCCCGTTCGAAGTTGGATGTTTCCGCTGCGGCGGATTGAGTGTTCGACCTGTCCTGAGTTTATCGAAGGAAGTTCAAAGTTGGAACACCGGCATCTTTGTCAGCATTCTTAATTAAAAGAGCGTGGCACAGGCGTCTCGCCTGTTTTTATTCTTTCTTGAAGAACAGGCGAGACGCCTGTACCACATTATAACAGATGCCACCAAGATGGTGGCGTTCCAAAAGAATTGCAACCCTTCTTGCCCCTTCGGTCCTGTCCCATCGGATGACTGGGGTGGCCTCCTAATTTATCAGCTCAGTCTACACGTTCGACTACGATGTCTTTGTCCACTTTTTCCCTGAGTACGCGCTGGATTCCGTCCTTGATTGTCATGGTGGCATGGGGACAACAGCCACAGGCACCCTTCAAACGCAAATCTACGTTCTTACCTTCAATTTTAACGACCTCGAGGTCTCCGCCGTCGTTCTGCAAATGAACCCTGAGCTGTTCCAGCGTCTGTCTGATTTTCTGTTCCATTTCAATCTCCAATTATAATTTTAATTTATTTGCGATTCAGTACACTGGACATAACCTACATTTAAATGAGGCAATTGCAAAAATTCTCATTCATCTATGCATATTGAGTGGAAAACCTGCGTCTTTTGTCCTGTCCCACTTGATTTATGCTTCACCTCTGATTATCTTTCCGCCAATATGAAAATCAGAATTCCTAATCAATTAAAGGGCATATATGGTTGCAGACATCCTGAAAAAAATAAGTGAGCGCAAAGCCAAAATCGGAGTAGTTGGACTCGGATATGTGGGACTTCCCCTGACCAAGGAGTTCATCAATGCCGGTTTTAATGTCCTCGGATTGGATGTGGACATGGAGAAAATCAAAAAACTCAAGAAATCCCAGTCATATATAAAGCACATCGACTCTGATCTGCTGAAGAAAATGAATGCAACAGGCCGGTTTGACGCAACTAACGACTTCTCCAAAAGCTCGACCTGCGATGCCATAATCATCTGCGTACCGACCCCGCTCACGCACAACCGCGAGCCCGACATGAGCTACATAATTTCAACCGCTGAATCGCTCGCACCATACGTCAGGAAGGGGCAGCTCTTCTCCCTTGAATCAACAACCTATCCAGGCACAACCACGGAAGTGCTCTGTCCCATTCTGGAGAAAAAAAGCAATCTCAAGGCGCACAGGGATTTTTTCGTGGCGTTCTCGCCTGAACGCGAAGATCCGAACAACAAGAATTTTTCAACTTCGACGATTCCCAAAGTTGTCGGCGCAGATTCCAAGGACAGCCTCAAAGTCGCCAGGGCAATGTATGACACCATAATCTGCAGGACGATTCCCGTCTCCTCCTCATCCACCGCCGAGGCGACCAAACTCGTTGAAAACATATTCCGTTCAGTCAATATCGCCATGGTGAACGAGTTGAAAGTTATCTTTGACAAGATGGGCATCGACATCTGGGAGGTTATCGAAGCGGCGAAAACAAAACCTTTCGGATTCATGCCTTTCTATCCCGGTCCCGGACTGGGAGGCCATTGCATCCCGATAGATCCGTTTTACCTGACATGGAAAGCGAGGGAGTATAACTGCTCGACCCGTTTCATCGAACTCGCCGGTGAAATCAATACGTTCATGCCGTATTACGTCATTCAACGCACCCTGGAAGAGATGAATGAACGGAAAATGGTCATGAATGGAAGCAAGTTCCTCATCGTCGGAGTGGCATATAAGAAAAACGTAGACGATCTCAGGGAAAGCCCGTCTTTCATGCTCTGGAAGCTTCTGGAGGAGAAGGGCGCGAAAGTTGAATACTACGACCCGTTCTGCCCGGTTGTTCCGAGAACCCGCGAATACCCTCAATACACTGGAAAAAAGAGCGTTACCCTCAAAAGCGGGAAATATGATGTGGCTCTCATCGCCACCGCCCATGACTCCGTAAATCACAAGGAAATTGCGAAACTCGCAAAGCTTGTGATCGACACCAGGAATGCCGTTCCAAAAGCTAAAAATGTTGTTAAGGCGTAATGAAAAGAAATGCAATAATAATAACCGGTAGCGCTGGGTTCATCGGGTTTAACGTAAGTCTGAAACTGCTCAAGGAAGGACATGCCGTTGTAGGTATTGACAACCTGAACA
Organism: Victivallis vadensis; assembly: GCA_945883805.1. Classification (GTDB taxonomy): domain Bacteria; phylum Verrucomicrobiota; class Lentisphaeria; order Victivallales; family GWF2-50-93; genus GWF2-50-93. Next base: position 16,646 of record CAMCYE010000026.1, read on the forward strand.
GCTATTACCATCCGGCGATTAAGGAAGCCAGGTCCGGCATACTTCGCAAATATCCGAATTTCATCGAGAGACGGCTCGATATTTCAAACCTAGAGGATCTCAAGAAGGTCTTCTGCGAATTTCGCAGCCCGGTGCTCTGCCATCTCGCCGCGCAGGCAGGCGTCAGATACTCCCTGACCAATCCCTACGCTTACGAACAGAGCAACGTCGCCGCTTTCCTGAACATACTGGAGATGGTGAGGCACAATGATATTCCAAGGCTTGTATACGCTTCAAGTTCAAGCGTATACGGGGGAAACACTAAAGTTCCGTTTTCCGAATCGGACAGGGTTGACAATCCGATAAGCCTTTATGCTGCGACTAAAAAAGCCAATGAACTCATGGCCCACTGCTATTCACACCTTTACGGGTTTCAGACAATAGGACACAGGTTTTTCACTGTTTATGGCCCCTGGGGCAGACCCGACATGGCGATGTGGCTTTTTGTCGAAGCGATAAAGTCCGGCAAAAAAATAAAGGTTTTCAATCACGGAAACATGAAGAGGGATTTTACTTTCATTGACGACATAGTCCAGGGAGTGTGTTCGTCAATGTTTGCAGAGAATCTCGACAAATCCGAGATTTTCAATCTCGGCAACAACCGTAGCGAAAAGCTTCTCGACATGATTGAGATAATAGAAAAAGAACTTGGAATCAAGGCCGAGAAGGAAATGCTCCCGATGCAGCCCGGAGACGTTCCGGAGAGTTTTGCGGACATAGACAAGGCCCGTCTCAAACTCAAGTTTGAACCGAAGACACCGATACAGGAGGGCATTCCATCCTTCATCTCCTGGTATGACAAACATTCAGACCTTACAAATCTCGTAGCGAAGAGCAGATAATCAATGTTTCCCCACCTGTTGTTCAATGTCCTCTGCATTTTCCTGATGATGCTACCGGGATTTATCGCAGTGAGAAGCGGATTTTTTTCACGGCCCACTGTCACCGAACTGTCCAGAATCCTGGTCAACTTCATTTATCCGTGTTTTATCTTCTACGCGATTATAAACAGCTTCACCTTCAACGAACTTGTCGGAAGATGGACTCTTCCCGCCGGATCCCTTGGAATCATGATTACCGGATACCTGATCGGCCTCGCCGCCGTCGGATTTATCAGATTCAGGACGGCCGACGAGGAGAAAAGCTTTCTCTTCCAAAGCCTTTTGAACAATTATTCCTTCCTCCCCCTGCCGCTTGTCATGTTTCTTTTCGGGGAGAAAGGCGCGGCCGCTCTAATTTTTTCATCCTTCGGAGCGGAACTGACGGTCTGGACCGTCGGGGTTTTCATACTCCGAGGGCACCGGCTTTCCATGAAAAACCTTGCCCATCTCCTGACCCCTCCAATGATTTCCCTCTACTCTTCAGTTCTTTTCCTATGGATTTTGAGCGTACTTGAAGGCAACGGCTGTTTTACAGGACATGGGAATCTCGCACCGTATGCAAACTACACATTGAACACCTTGAAAATAATCGGTTCCGCCACCATTCCCCTCGCAATGATTGTGGCAGGGGCGAGAATAGCGATGATAGACCTTTCCGGATTCAATAATTCACGGGTATGGATCCTGACCTGCCTGCGCCTGATTGTCATCCCCCTGGCGGCTCTTTCGATATTGAAGCTGGTCGGCCTTCCTGAAGACACTGAAAAAATATTGATGATTGTCGCTGTGATGCCAACGTCCATTGCCAGCATAATGATGAGTGAAATTTACGGCGGCGACAAGGAATTCATGACCGTCACAGTGGTATCATCCCACCTTCTTTCGATCATTACGATACCGGTACTGCTTTCGCTGTACATGCACTAGATTTGCTTGGCGGAAGTCCTTCCGCACAGGAAAATACATAGAGCCGACCAGACGGTCAGCGTTCCCGGGAACGCCAAGCGTCTGCTTGGCTTAAAAAATGTGTGGAAAGACTTCTGCCGAAAGTAGCCCCTATTTCATAAAATTCTGAATCCCTGTGAAAATCATCTGGGCGGCTATTGCGGAAAGAGCAAGCCCTGTCAGCTTGCTGAGGATGGTCAGCCCGCGCTGTCCTATGAGTTTTTCAATATGGGTTGCGAGCAGAAGCAATACCATGACAGAGAGAATTGCAGAGAGCAGGGATCCGCATCCCAGCAGTCTTGTATGCAGTTCGGTTGTCTCCGCGCCCATCACCAGAAGCGCACCTGTTGTTCCGGGGCCGACAGTCACCGGTATTGCCAGTGGAACCACGGCAATATCACCCCCGTCCTCTTTTGCCATTCCGCTTTTTGTCCCTCTTACAAGATCCACTGCCGACAGGAAAAGAATTGCACCTGCTCCGATCCGGAATGCGTCAAGGGTTATTCCGAATATTGAAAAAATGTAGTTCCCGAAAAAATAAAGCACGGAACATATGATTATCACGGCCAAAGTCACCCGGATAGCAAGCGCTGTTTTTTTCAAAGGGTTCATTTTCCGGGTCATCACAAGAAAGTAGGAAAGTACGAAAAACGGTGTCAATATGAAGAAAAATTTTATCCATACCGTGAAAAAATCTGAAAACACCTGCATAAATCCCCCAGTGAATATTTCTTTTTATAAATTACCACAAGCTTACTCGAGCCAATTTCAAAAGTAGTCAGAACTCAGAATAAATCCAGATTTAAGTTTGAATTTCATTCCGAATTCTGTCTTCTGGCTCCTGAATTCCTGCAAAACTCGAGTTTTGCAATTATCTCTCTCATCCGTGTTTAATTTTTCAGCCGTGTAGAGTATAGCATCTTTTCCCCCTTGAAAAATCCACCAAATGCTTTACTTTCGGATGAATCTCTTATTTTCACTAATTCCAGGCGCTTTTATGACACAGTTGAAAACCCCCTATTATCTGATTAACGAAAAAAAACTGCTCGAAAACTTAAAGATCATCAGGCAGGTGCGCGAAACTTCAGGCGCAAAATCCCTCCTTGCGCTGAAATGTTTCTCAACTTGGTGCGTATTTGATCTCATGCGTGAATATATGGACGGAACCACAAGCAGTTCCCTGTTCGAAGCCAGACTCGGACACGAGAAATTCGGCAAGGAAGTTCACTCCTTCAGTGTCGGCTATTCCCGCGAAGATGTCAGGGCGGTTGCGAAATTCGCAGACAAGGTGATCTTCAATTCCGCATCCCAGCTTGAGATGTATCAAAAGGATGTTCGCGGACTGAAAACCGGACTGAGGGTCAATCCCGGGATCAGCTACTCGCATTTCGATCTTGCGGATCCTGCAAGGAAATATTCCAGACTTGGCGTCATTGACAGGGAAAAACTTGTGGAGATGCTGCCGCTTATCTCCGGCATGATGTTTCACTTCAACTGCGAAAACGATGACTTTGCGAATCTCGCAAAATCACTTGATCATATCGGAAAGAGATACGGGACTCTGTTGAAAAAAATGGAATGGGTCAGTCTTGGCGGAGGGCTGCATTTCACCAAGGGCGGATACCCTCTGAAGGAATTCTGTGCAAAACTGAAGGAGTTCAGCGGTAAACACGGAGTACAAGTCTACCTTGAACCGGGGGAATCTGCCATAACCGATTGTGCAGAACTGGTTACCACCGTCTTGGATGTGGTGCACAACGAATTGGACATTGCAATTGTGGACGCATCTCTGGAGGCGCACATGCTGGATCATCTGATCTACCGGACAAATCCCAAGCTTTCGTCCCCAGTATCCGGATCGCGGAAGTTCATGATTGCAGGCCGATCCTGTCTGGCTGGCGACGTGTTCGGCACATATAAATTGAAGAATCGACTGAAGGTCGGAAATGAAGTTCGTTTTGCGGACGCCGCCGGATATACAATGGTCAAGAAAAACTGGTTCAACGGGGTGAATATGCCATCCATCGTCGTGCGCAGACTTACCGGAAAGGTGGAAAAAATCCGCGAGTTCGGATATGAGGACTTTAAAGATAGCTTATCTTAGATTAATTTAACCACAAAGAAACGGAGTAACAAAGGTTTTTCTCATGATAGAAAAATTTCTGTGCCTTTGTGTCTCTGTGGTTAATAGATGTTGAATGTTCGAAGTTCAATTAATAAATCAGGAGTCACAATATGAAGAAAAACGTGCTTATAATCGGTGCCGGCGGCGTCGCACATGTGACAGCTCACAAGGCGGCAATGAACAACGATGTGCTCGGCGACATTTGCATCGCCTCGCGCACACTGTCAAAATGCGATGAGATCATTGAGAGCGTCAGGAAAATGAAACACCTCAAGGATCCGTCTAAAAAGCTTTATTCGCGCCAGCTCGACGCTTTCGACATCCAGGCAACAGCTAAACTCATCAGGGAGACCGGATCAGAAATAGTCATAAACCTCGGAAACGCCTTCGTCAACATGTCGGTACTGGAAGCCTGCCTGCAGGCAGGAGCATCCTATATAGACACTGCCATCCATGAGGATCCGGACAAAGTCTGCGAAAACCCGCCATGGTATGCGAATTATGAATGGAAGAGAAAAGACAAGTGCAAAGAAAAAGGCATTACCGCCATCCTGGGCGCGGGATTCGATCCGGGCGTGGTCAACGCATACTGCGCACTTGCCCAGAAGCGCTATTTCGATAAAATAGACACCATTGACATCCTGGATGTCAACGCCGGAAGCCACGGCAGGTATTTCTCAACCAATTTCGATCCGGAAATAAATTTCCGCGAATTTGTAAAGGTCTGGGCATGGATCGACCGCCAATGGAGGGAATATCCTACGCACTCAGTCAAACGCGTCTATGATTTTCCGGTTGTCGGAGAATGCCCGATCTATCTGAACGGTCACGACGAACTGCACTCTCTATTCAAAAACATAGATGCAAACAGCATCCGTTTCTGGATGGGTTTCGGGGATCACTACATCAATGTCTTCACCGTACTGCGCACGCTGGGTTTTCTCTCGCATCTTCCGGTAAAACTCACCACCGGGCAGGAAGTTGTGCCTTTAAAGGTTGTCAAGGCGCTTCTTCCGGATCCCAAGACGCTTGCGCCCGGATATACCGGCAAGACCTGCATCGGCAATTTCGTCAGGGGATGGAAGGACGGGAAAAAGAGGGAAATCCTCATCTACCAGGTTTCCGACCACCACAAATGCTACGAGGAACTGGGCTCACAGGGAATCAGTTACACTGCGGGAGTACCGCCTGTCGCCACCGCGATGCTCCTTGCCAGCGGCATCTGGGATCCAAAGACGATGGTCAATATCGAAGAGCTTGATCCTGAACCTTTCATAGCCATCCTCGACAAAATCGGCCTGCCTACGGACGTAAAGGAGATAAAACCCGGCAGCGGGGATTCTTTCGACGGCACGATTGGAGCCCTGGAAGACGAGCTTGAAAAATCAACCGCCACAGTTACGGTTTCCGCCGCCAACCCTATGATTGCGCTGGCTCCGAAGCCCGCAGTCAGACATAAGGCAAAAGTCAAAAAATAAATCCAATTATCTTATTGAATAAAAAGATAATGATTGTATAGTAACCCCCTTTTTGACTAAATTTACATCTATTTATTTTATCAATTAATTACAGGGGAACGTGCAGAAATGCTGGCCTTGGGCAAGAATACTTGTGTTTTTTCTGGAACTGCGAATCCCGCACTTGCAGCCGAAATAGCGAAAGAAATGGGGAAGCCTCTTGGCGACCTTGAAGTCACCCGTTTTCCTGACGGCGAAATATTTGTCAAATACATGGAGAACATCCGTGGAGCTGATGTTTTCATAATTCAGCCCACATGCGCTCCCCCGAATGAAACACTAATGGAGCTCCTCATACTTATAGATGCCGCGAAGCGCGCATCCGCCAGCAGGATTACCGCCGTGATTCCGTTCTACGGTTATGCGAGACAGGACAGGAAAGATCAGCCGAGAGTTCCGATTACCGCGAAACTTGTCGCAAACCTCATCACTGTTGCAGGAGCTTCAAGGATTCTGGCGGTGGATCTCCACTCCCAGCAGATTCAAGGATTTTTCGATATTCCCGTCGACCATCTCAATGCGGCTCCTGTCATGGTTCCATACCTGAGGGACAAGCTTGGAAAAGAAGGCGTGGTGGTGGCACCAGATTCAGGCAGTGTCAAACTTGCCCAGACATACTGCGACATGCTGAATGCCGGTCTCGCGGTCGTGGCTAAAAGGCGCATTAACGCCCTTTCGGTCGAATCGTCACACTTAGTGGGCGATGTTGAGGGAAGAATATGCCTGCTGACCGATGATCTTACGACAACAGCAGGCACTCTCACGGCTGCGGCGAGCCTCCTCAAGAAGGAAGGTGCGAAAAAAGTTTATGCCGCTGTGACACATTGTCTTCTTGGAAGCGTCGGGAGAGCCAGGCTCATGGACAGCTGTATTGACGAACTTGTGGTCACAAACAGCATTCCTGTGACAGATAACTGTAACGGCAAAATAAAAGTTGTAAGCATTGCAAAGCTTCTTTCCGAGGGAATTACAAGAATACACGAGGGTACTTCCGTATCCTCACTTTTCAAAATACACGATAAATAAAAAGGGGATTTACCTAAAATGAGCAAAAAAAAGAGTGTTTTAAACGTTGCGGAAAGAACTGAGTCCGGCTCGAATGCGTCCAGAAAAGCCCGCCTTCTGGGGAGAATCCCCGGAGTAATCTACGGCCATGGAACTAAATCCAAGTCTTTCCTTGTTCCGGAAGGCGAATGGCTGAAACTTGTCAAGCACGGAAAAATCCATCTTGTTGAGCTCAAGCCTGAAAGCGGAGATGTCCTGAACGCCATCGTAAAAGAAGTTCAGTTCGATTATCTGAGCGGCAAAACCATTCACATAGATTTCCTGGAAGTCAAAATGGACGAACTCATCACCACATCCGTTGACGTCATAGGACACGGAACACCTGTCGGAATCATCCAGGGAGGTGTGCTTGAACAGATACTGCATAAGATTGATGTCAGATGTCTTCCCAAAGACATTCCTGAAATTATCGATATTGAAATCACAGGAATAGAGCTTGAAAAGGCCATTTGCGTAAAAGACATCAAGCTGCCTGAAGGCGTTACAGCGGCAAATCCTCCTGACAACGTGGTATTCCATGTCATCAAGCTGCGCATAGAAGAGGAAGCCACCGCAACTGCCGCCGAAGGTGCCGCCGCCGCAGGAGCTGAAGGTGCTGTTGAGCCTGAACTTGTCGGAACCAAGGGCAAGAAGCTTGAAGAAGGCGAAGAGGCTGAAGCAGCCACCAAGGGTAAAGATTCAAAAGACAAGGGAAAAGAGTCGAAAGAGAAGAAGAAATAGTCCCTTTTCAATAGTAATATCATATGGTTTCCGGAGAAGAACAGAGATTTCATCTTGTTGCAGGGCTTGGAAATCCCGGAAGGGAATATTCCAACACCCGTCATAATGCCGGCTTTATGGCCGTGGATGCGTTGGCGGGAATCATGTCTGGAAAATCCGAGGAGAAGGAAATCCACGGAGGACTTTTAAGACAGATCAGATGCAGAGGCGGAATCATCAGTCTTGTAAAACCTGTCACATATATGAATCTGAGCGGGATGACGGTGTCGTCATTCATGCGGAAAAAGGGGATTGACGCAAAAGGGCTTCTCCTTGTGTATGATGATATGGATATAGCTCTCGGCAGGATAAGGTTCTGCATTGGTGGCGGGACCGCCGGCCACAAAGGGGTGGATTCGGTGATAAAAGAGCTGGGAACTGCGGATTTCGCAAGACTCAGGATCGGGATAGGCAGGAAAAACGACAATCCGGACAAGTCCGGCTACGTCCTGTCCGAATTCAACAAGTGTGAAAAGGAATTGTTTTCAAAAGTAATTGATATGGCGGCAGAAGCGGTTAAATTGTCGTTTTACCGTGGCCTTCAAAAGGCGATGAATGAATACAACGGACGCTTTCTCGGAGAAAGTGCCGATGATAATAAAACAAACATTGTATAGGAAAATTTTAACGGAGGTCTGTAGATTTGAAAAAGTACGAATCAATTTTTATTCTTGATGAACGCCAGGTGGAAGATCAGGGAAAGTCATTTTCCGAAGAAATGGCTGAACTTATTAAAAGCCTCGGCGGCGCCATAGACGAGACTATTGCCATGGGAAGACGGCAGTTCGCCAGGAAAATAGGAAAAAAGAAAAGCGGGATATATTATGATTTTGTCTTCGAAATGGAAGAGGACAAGGTCGGCTCCGTCAAGGATAAGTACCGTCTCGACCAAAGAGTGCTCAGAATGCAGACTTTCATTTATGATGAAAGGGCAAAAACAGCGGCGGCCGTAAGTAAAAAACTGGCCGCAGCCGAAGCTGAAGAACTTAAATATTAATAAATAATCCGGACTTGAAATGGCAAATTTAAATAAAGTTCTCCTGATCGGAAACCTTACTAGGGATCCAGAACTGAGATACACCCCGCAGGGCTCGGCCATATGCGACCTTGGTCTTGCAATCAACAGGCAGTACACCACTAATGACGGTGCCAAAAAGGAAGAAGTATGCTTTGTTGACATAACCGCCTGGGGGCGTCAGGCCGAGACTTGCAACCGCTTCGTAAAAAAAGGGTCTCAGATCTTTGTGGAAGGCAGGTTAAAGCTGGATTCGTGGCAGGACAAGGAAACCGGAAAAAACAGAAGCAAGCTCAATGTTGTAGCCGAGAGAATACAGTTTCTGAGCGGGACTGGAGCCGGGAAGCATCAGGAAGACGGGCAGGACGAGCAGCAGCCATATCAGAAACCGGCTGTTCAACCGCCACAACAGGCGCAGAGGCAGGAATATTCAAGGCCGCAGCAGCAAGTGCAGCGGACTCCTGCTCCACCGCCACAGCCTCAGGCTCAGAATCCCCCTCCTCCGCCAGAGGAGATATTTGAAGTGGATTCAGAGCCGGACGACGATATTCCTTTTTGAAATTTAACATAAACATAAAAAATAATCAGGGAGATTCATAAAATGCCAGGAAGAACAGCAAGTCCGACCAAGATGAGAAGGAAACCCAGAGTCAACATCAGGAAAACCTGCCGTCTCTGCGAAAACAATATAAACTTTGTCGACTTCAAGGATTCCGAACTGCTTCGCAAGTACCAAACCGAAAAAGGAAAGATTCTTGCAAGAAGAATCACCGGCAACTGCGGCATCCACCAGAAACTTTTCGCGGTGGCGATCAAAAAAGCTAGGACACTTGCCCTTGTGATGTAGAAATCTTATCCGCTTTTAAATCGCTGCGGATGCGTACAATAAATTAATTTTGGAGACATATGCCATGAATGTAAAACTCATTCTTCTTGAAGACGTTGAAGACCTTGGAAACGCCGGGGATACTGTGAATGTAGCCTCCGGTTTTGCCAGAAACTACCTAGTCCCTAAGGGATTGGCCGTGAAAGTTTCACCTGCGGCCCTCCGCCAGGTTGAATCCAGAAAAGGAAAAATCGAAGAACATCGCAAAATGGAACTCGGGAAAGCTCAGATCGTTGCCGCGAAAATTGCGGAACTCGAACTCACCATACCCATGCAGGCCGGCGACGACAATCAGCTCTTCGGATCAGTCACTTCCCATCTTATCGCTGAAGAAGCTGCAAAGCATGGCGTAGAATTTGAATCCAAGCGCGTGAAGCTTGAAAAACCAATCAAGGAAATAGGCAATTACAGCATTGAAATCAAACTTCACAGCGAACTCACTGTCTCTTTAAAGTTGTGGGTCGTCAAGGCTTGATTCCAACTGCATTTCAAATTGATTTATAATAGGGAGGCAATTTCAAAATTGCCTCTTTGATCTGATTTCAAAGAAGGTCATTTTTGCCAGTAGAGTCACCAGTGATCAGCAATCGGTGATTGGTATCTGATGGTGTGGTGCAGTTTCAAAGATAAGGAAGTGGCAAAAACAATGGCAGTAAATGGCAGAGATCCGAAGGGTATTGAAAGAAAAAGGGCTGTCGTATCCCGCGAAGACAAGCCCAAGCCCAATGACCTGAACGCTGAAAAAGCGGTTATCGGCGCCATTCTGATTGACTCCCCCCTCTCAATAGACACCGCAATAGAAAAACTGGGCACCGGCCGGGTTTTCTATTCAGACGCCCACCAGAAAATATATGACATTGCCATCGAACTCCATAAGGAGAGGGTTGGAATAGACCATATTTCCATAGCAAAGGCTCTTTCCGACAAGGGAATTCTTGAACAGATCGGAGGGGATTCCTATCTGGCAGAGATGCAAGACATGGTTCCCACCACTGCAAATCTGGAAAGCTGGTGCAAAATAGTCCATGACAGCGCCGTTCTCCGCAGGATAATAGACGCATGTTCAATAGCTTCCGAAAAATGTTTTGATTCCGAGAAGAAAGTCGACGAGATACTCGATGAAGTCGAAAGATCCGTACTCGAAGCGAGAAACCTCGGCGAAAGACAAAATGTCTTCGAAATAAAAGATCTCATCTTCGACAAGGCCATTCCCTATCTTGAAAATCTTTCCAAAAGGGATGAAAGCGTTATTGGAATCTCTACCGGTTTCAAAGATATTGACGACAAGATAACCGGAATGAAGGCCGGTGAAATGTTTGTCATAGCCGCAAGGCCGGCCGTAGGGAAAACATCACTTGCCTTAAGCATTATAAGAAACGTAGCCCTTCGCGCACAGACTCCGAGATCCGTTCTGTTTTTCACAATGGAAATGACCGCCGACCAGATCGCCAGAAGAATCCTGTGCGCCGAAGCCGGAGTGTCTGAAAGGAATTTCAGGGATAAAACCCAGAGCAAGGGGGAATGGAATAGGATAACTGGAGCAGCAAGCCTTCTCAGCAACGCAAGAATACTGATAGATCCCACTCCTGCGTTGAAAGTCATGGAAATGAGGGCAAGGGCGAGAAGATTCAAATCCCAGAAGAAAATTGACCTGATAGTGATTGACTATCTTCAGCTCATGAGGGCCGATGTCGACAAGAAAAATGACAACCGACAGCAGGAAGTTTCACTGATTTCCGCAGGAATAAAATCTCTTGCAAAAGAGCTTGAAATACCCATTCTTGTCTTGGCCCAGCTCAACCGCGCCACCGAAATGCAGAAAAGTGGAATACCGAAACTCAGCAATCTCCGGGAATCAGGATCGATCGAGCAGGACGCAGACATAGTCGGATTCATCCACAGGGATACCGAGAAACAGAAAGATGCCAGCGAAGAGGAAAAAGTAAAAGGGCTCGATGCCGAATTTATCATTGAGAAAAACAGGAACGGTGAACCGGGAAGGATTCCCCTTTCCTTCTTTCCATTACTTGCTTCCTTCGGTTCCAGCACCAAATCCAGATATGGGGAAGAAGACGTTCCCCAGAAATAATCATCTCCCGTCTTATACTCTACACGGCTAAAAATTTAAACATGGACGAGTAGGTTTACGGAATTATTGTCATAACTTTTTTGAAATTGGCGGGATATACAATATCTTATTGCTTTTCATTTTTATTTACCATATGGGGTTTTAGCTTAAAATGTCCATTTCCGCCAGATTAGCAATCCTATTATCTGCCTTCTTTGTCCTTTTTACGCCCAATATGATTTCCGCAGAAATCAACGACGTGAAATTTGAGCAGAAGGGATATGCTTTCCCTGAGGAAATGCTCAAGTACAATATGCAGACCCGGAAAGGCGAAAATTTCGACCAGAAGACTCTGGACGACGATATCAAGCGCCTTTACTCCACCGGGAACTTCCTGGATGTTCAATTCGAAGCTAGCGAAACTCCCGACGGAAAAATCAATGTCGCACTTAAAACTATCTCGAAACCAAAGGTCAAGGCTGTAATATTCAAAGGGAATAAAAAGTTCTCAGAGGAAGAGTTTAAAGACATCATAACGGTGAAAAACAACGAAGCCCTCAACGACCAGCAACTCCAGAAAACACTTTCAAATCTCAGGAAATACTACATAGACAAGGGATATAATTCAGTGTTGATTTCACATTCCACGGAGGATGCCGGAGAAGGATATGTGAATCTTGTGATAAACATAACGGAAAACCTGAGGTTGAAGGTTAATGACATCGGGTTCACCGGCAACACCGTTTATTCCTCATGGAAACTGAAAAACAATATTGCAACCCAGCATTCCTATCTCAGCTGGCTCCTCAACATGGGTCTCTACGACAAGAATGAAATGGCGATAGACAAGGAAAGACTCAGGGAATTATACTGGAACCTGGGATATCTGGATTTTAAGGTCACAAGCATCGATGTCAAAGAAGATAAAGATCCTGAATATGTAAACATCACATTCAATATCGAAGAAGGGGAACCGTATAAGATTTCAGAAGTTTCAATTTCCGGGAACAAGATTTTTACAAATGACGAGATCCTTCCATCCATAAAGCTGAAAACTGACGATATATATGACAATCGTGTGGAAAAGAAGGATATTGAGGCCATTGGCAACAAATATTATCCTCTGGGATATGCTGATTTCCAGTGTAAGGCCGTGAGAATACCGGACTTCACCGCCCATACGGTAAATGTCGAATACAGGATAGCGGAGGGAGACCCATATACCGTTCGCAACGTGTACATCTCCGGCAATCATAACACCAAGGACAAAGTCATCCGCAGAGAACTTGCCATCCAACCTGGAGACCCCGTGGACAATAACAGGATTGAAGCCAGCAAGTCGCGACTTATCGGAATGGATTACTTTGAAAAAGTGAACATAGTATCGGCAAGCACCGAAGACAAGGGGATGAAGGACGTTGATATTTCCGTAGAGGAAAAAGACACTGGCAAATTTTCCGTCGGGGCGGGATACTCGGATTCCAACAGTATTTCCGGAATTGTGGAGCTGTCCCAGAGCAATTTTGATCTTTTTGACCCGGGAAATTATTTCGTCGGTGGCGGACAACGGGTAAAGCTTCACGCCGAGTACGGTGTTGACCTGAGCAATTTCTACCTTTCATTCACCGAACCATGGCTCTTCGATATTCCGCTCGCACTTGACATGAAGGGATTCTACAATACGAGGAATTATGAAAAATGGGATGAGGGATATCTTGGTGGCGAGTTCAGCCTGACAAAGAACTTCTCCATTCCATGGATACGCCTGTATGATGATTTCACCTACGCAAAACTGGGATATACCATTGAGCAGGTGAATGTCCACAATATGGATGACGACCTTTCGCAGATCTTCCAGGATGCGGAGGGGAAAAGCGTTGTCAGCAAATGGTCCCTCACTCTTGCCCGTGACACTAGGAATAATCTCATGGATCCCTCCTCAGGATATTTGGTGAGCGCTTTAGGGCAACTTAATGCGAAAGCCATGGGAGGAACTGAAAATTACTATAAATTAGAGCTGGTAGCCAGCAATTACTATCCATTTATCAATGACTGGTTCGTATTGCACACGGGAGTCAAGCTCGGACAGGTCGCCCTTATTGGCGGAGGATCAGATGGACCGGGAGGCAACCTAGCCCCCATATATGAACGTTATTTCCTAGGTGGCGGAGATACGGTGCGCGGTTTCTCATACCGTAAAATATCTCCTGTTGACAGCAATGACGACGGATATGGAGGCGAATCAATGCTCCTTGGCAATGTCGAAGTCACTCACCCCATCTATGATTTTATCCGTGGCGCAATTTTTACCGACATAGGCCAGGTGAAGGAAAACGCATGGAGTTTCAGCATGAACGACTTCAATATCGGTGTCGGCTACGGACTTAGGGTAAAACTGCCCTATTTCAACGCCCCCATAAAACTTGATCTCGCATATCCGATCCTGAACAACCAGCCTGGCGAAAAAAGCGAACTCCGCTTCCACTTCAATCTGGGATTCACCTGGAGCCCGTGACATATAGTTTTTCATTTAAATAAATTCAAAGAAGAATTTATTAAAATGAAAAACAATCATATAAACAATGTTGCACTGGAGGCATCGGCTTCCTGCAGGAAAGTTGCGACTCCTCCGATTTCGAGACCGTCAATCAGCTCTTCTTCCTTTATACCCATTATGTCCATTGACATTGAACACACCACCAGCCTTACTCCGGCTTTTTTTGCGGATTCGATAAGCGAGGGTAAACTATCGACCCTTTTGTTTTTCATGACCATTTTCATCATTTCCGTGCCGATTCCAAGCATGTTCATCTTTGAAAGCTTCAGCTTCCTTGCCCCGTTTGGCATCATCATTCCGAACATTTTATCCATGAATCCTTTTCCAGATGCCTGCGCCCCACCTTTTCGAAGGGCGTTAATCCCCCAGAATGTAAAGAACATCGTCACCTTGCTACCCATGGCAAGTGCTCCGTTCGCAATCACGAAAGAGGCTAAAACCTTGTCCAAATCCCCTGAAAAGACAACTATTGTCTTATTGGTATCCCTTGGAGTTGACATTTGCGAATTTTGCAGTTCCAGCGGATTACCCTTTTTTATTCTAGCTTCAATTTTTGGGATTTTCCCTGAAATGCCGAGTAACTGATGACCGTTTTGAGCGCACCAGGATTTGATGTCGTTTACAAATCCGGGGTCACTGGCATAAACAATCAAGCCATCTCCGGTTGAAAGGTTATCCATTGCAGTTTTTATCTTCATTATGGGGCCGGGACATTGCAGACCGCATGCATCAAGGACAAGTTCCCGTTTTGAAGCTTTTTCCGCAACAACAGGTGTAAACCTTTCAGATTTCACAGGTTCGGATGAATATGGAACAAAAGGAACCCCCCTTTCAGCTGGACAAACCCCCGAATCATGGTAACAGCAGAAAGTCATAATTCCGCCGGACAGGGTTTTTAGTATATTATTTGTTCCAAAACCTTTCTGTTTCAAAAGACGATACGAAAGATAACTGGTAAATCCAACTTTGCAGTAAAGATAAATGTCCTTGTCTTTCGGAAGCTTATCCAGTTCCTTGCGAAGCTTAATGTGTGGGATGTTTATGGCGCCCGGAATATGCCAGAGATTGAACATGTCTTCAGGCCTTACATCAATAATCAGCCCATTGTTTGTTTTGGAGGGAAAATCTTCAGGATACCAGCAATCGGCATCTCCCCTCAGAAGATTGGATGCGACAAATCCCGCCATATTTACAGCGTCTTTTGCCGATCCATAAGGAGGGGCGTAAGAAAGCTCAAGTTCCTCGAGATCGTAAACCGTCATTCCGGCTTTTATGGCCGTCGCAAGCACGTCAATGCGCTTGTCAACCCCATCAAAGCCGACCGCCTGGGCACCCAGAATCTTTCCGTCAGAAGGGGCGAATATGAGTTTGAAATGGATCGGAGTTGAGCCCGGATAATAACCGGCATGATTTGACGGATGCAGATAGACCTTCAAATAAGGGATATTGTTCTTTTTAAGGGTCCTCTCAGAAGCTCCAGTGCAGGCTCCGACCATTTGGAATACCTTAAGGATGGCAGTTCCCAGGGTTGATTTATATGAAGATTTCTTCCCGAAAATATTGTCGGCAACAATCCTTCCCTGTCTGTTTGCCGGACCGGCCAGCGGGATCTGCGAGGGCTGTCCGGTTACGGTATCGACAACCTCCACGGCATCTCCGGCGGCATATACATCGGGATTGGATGTCTGCATGAATTCATTAACTATTATCCCCCCTCTTTCATTGAGTTTCAGTCCTGAGCTTTTCGCAAGTTCGGTATCTGGGCGGACACCAACCGAGAGAATTACCAGGTCAGCCTCCAACACCTCGGAATTCTGAAGTTCGACAGAAATTCTGCCGGAAATGTCCCTGAATGCGGCAGCGGCAGTTCCGAGATGCAGGTTTATCCCGTTTGCGGTGAGATGATTCTGAAGGTCTTTTGCCATTTCAAAATCAAACGGCGGAAGTATTTGATCGAGCATTTCGACGACATGAACTTTCAAACCCCTCAAAACTAGGTTCTCAGCCATTTCGATCCCTATGTATCCGCCACCTATGACAACTGCGCTTTTCGCAGTGCCGGCATCAATTACAGTCTTGATCTTATCCATGTCTTCAATATTTCTCAGCAGGAAAAGCTTCTCATGTTCAATTCCGGAAAGTCTGGGTTTTATCGGAATGGCGCCCGGACAGAGGACAAGCCTGTCGTAATTTTCATCATATTGACGGCTGCCCTTCAAGTCTTTTATAGTGACTTTTTTAGAGATGAGGTCAATTTTAATTACTTCCTGGTTTGTCCGGACATCTAGGTTAAGGATTTTCTGCAGGGATTCAGGTGTCTGAAGCAGGAGGGCTTGGCGGTTCTTGATCTCTCCTCCTATGTGATATGGAAGTCCGCAGTTTGCAAAGGAAACATGATTCCCCTTCTCGAATACAATGATTTCAGAATCCTCTCCGAGACGTCTAGCCCTTGCCGCAGCCGACATTCCCCCGGCAACTCCTCCGATTACAAGTATTCTCATGGTGGATTCTCCTGGATTTAAACTTTGGTAAAATAAAAGCTAATATCCTCTTTCAAAGCATTACAGTCAAGACGCCAGAACTTCCGGACAATATTTTTCTTTTCCTGATTTATTTGATTTATGCCTAATCTCTGATTATCTTTCCCCGGTGTAAAAATCAAAATCTCCATCAGTTATGGCAAGTAACATTCCGGATTTATTCAAATGGATAATTCAGTCGTGAAAAATGCCGTTATCAAGCATGGCGACTGCAGTGTGCACAAGATACCGGAAGGGCGCCAGGAAGTCCATGAGAAATACGGGCTCTGGATATGCAGATACGGCAGAGACGGATCCTCCCTCCCGCAGAAACCTCCGAGTGAACCCAGATACTTTGAATTCTACTGCATATCCCATCTCATAAATGGCCGTGGATGGTATTGGGTTCCAGGAAAACCGCTCGAAGTTTTCGAAGAGGGCAAGGCCGTGATGGTGACACCGCGCTTCATCCACTGTTACAGCGGACACAACAGCAATTATGTTGAAGACACCATATGTTTCACGGGCATCATCGCCGACTGCCTTTTCAAAACCGGAATCCTGAAAAACGGAATAATGGAAATGGGAAAGGCGAGACGGCTTCTCCCCATAATTGAAACCGTGTCCGATCCCTCGCGAAATTCGCAGATACAGGGGAACATTGAACTCCAGAATCTTCTTGTTGCGCTTTATTTCGAAAACAAAAAGGGGAAGGGAAAGGGGAAATATCCTTACCTCGACAATCTTCTTGAAAAAATAAAAAAATCACGGGATAAATGGTGGACAGTATCTGAAATGGCAGAATTCTGCAATCTGAGCGAAGCCCAGTTCAGACGGGTTTTCTACGCAAGCACGGGCAACTCCCCGAAAGACTATATTGACAGGCTCAAGATAATGCAGGCGGCGGAAACCCTCTCCAACTCCGACGGCAGCGTTGCGAACATCGCAAACAATTTCGGTTACTCCGATCCTTTCCATTTCAGCCGCAGGTTCAAACAGATCACTGGACTGTCCCCGGAAAGGTACAGACAGGAAATGATGCGGTAACGCTGCCTCCTACAGTCAGGTTCGTTTTCATTTTGAGTGGATAAACACACAAATATGAAAATAATTGAATATCCAATATCCAACACGGAATGTCCAATATCCATTTTCTGGAATTCAATTACGACGGCGAAAGCCGTCCAGGGAGTGCGCAGACGAAGTCTGCGCTCTAGCGGTGACTCTGTCACCGCACTCCGGGGAATGCTTCCGCATTCGTAACAAGCCT